>DATMJT010000199.1:0-17288 GCA_035553735.1 Pilimelia sp. | reverse complement strand
CTCCAGCACCGCCTCCAGCACCGCCGGCCCGCCGCGGTCGGCGGTGCTGGAGGCGGTGCTGGAGCGGATCACGTACGCCAACGAGGAGACCGGCTACACCATCGCCCGGGTGGCCACCGACCGCTCCGGCAGCGACCTGGTGACGGTGGTCGGCTCACTGCTCGGCGTGCAGCCGGGCGAGCGGCTGCGTCTCGTCGGGCGGTGGGGCTCGCACCCGCGGTACGGGCGCCAGTTCGAGGTGCACACCTGGACCACCGTGCTGCCGGCCACCGTGCAGGGCATCGAGCGCTACCTCGGCTCCGGCCTGGTCAAGGGGATCGGGCCCAGGATGGCCGCCCGCATCGTGGCCGCGTTCGGCGTCGACACGCTGCGGGTCATCGAGGAGGAGCCCGGCCGGCTCATCGAGGTGCACGGCCTGGGCCGCAAGCGCACGGCGGCGATCGGCGCGGCGTGGCAGGAGCAGAAGGCCATCAAGGAGGTCATGGTCTTCCTGCAGGGCGTCGGCGTCTCCACCACGCACGCCGTACGGATCTTCAAGCAGTACGGCGACAGCTCCATCTCCGTCGTGCGCAACGAGCCGTACCGGCTGGCCGCCGACGTGTGGGGCATCGGGTTCAAGACCGCCGACAGCATCGCGCGCGCGGTGGGCATCCCGCACGACAGCCCGCAGCGGGTCCAGGCCGGCATCCGCTACACGCTGTCCGAGGCCGCCGACAGCGGGCACTGCTACCTGCCGGAACCGAACCTCGTCGGCGACGCGGCCACGATCCTGCAGGTCCCCGCCGAGCTGGTCGCCACCTGCCTGGCCGACCTCGTCGCCCAGCAGGGGGTGGTCCGCGAGCCGGTGCCCAACCCCAGCGGCGGCGGCAGCATCCCGGCGGTCTACCTGGTGCCCTTCCACCGCGCCGAGTCGGCGCTGGCCGGCTCCCTGGTCCGGCTGCTGCACGCGCCGGCCGACCGGCTGCCGGCGTTCGCCGCGGTGGCGTGGGACCGGGCGCTGTCCTGGCTGAAGAGCCGCACGGGCGTGGAGCTGGCCCCGGAGCAGCGGGACGCGGTGCGGACCGCGCTCACCGCGCGGGTCGCGGTGCTCACCGGGGGGCCGGGCTGCGGCAAGTCCTTCACCGTACGCTCCATCGTGGAGCTGGCCGCCGCCAAGCGGGCGAAGATCGTGCTGGCCGCACCGACCGGCCGCGCCGCCAAGCGACTGACCGAACTGACCGGCCACCCCGCCACCACCGTGCACCGGCTGCTCCAGCTGCGGCCCGGCGGCGACGCGGCGTACGACCGGGACAACCCGATCGACGCCGACCTGGTCGTCGTGGACGAGGTGTCCATGCTGGACCTGATCCTGGCCAACAAGCTGGTCCGGGCCGTGCCGCCGGGCGCGCACCTGCTGCTGGTGGGCGACGTCGACCAGCTGCCCTCGGTCGGCGCCGGCGAGGTGCTGCGCGACGTCCTCGCCGCCGACGGAATCCCTCGGGTCCGCCTGACCCGGATCTTCCGCCAGGCCCGGGAGTCCGGGGTGGTGGTCAACGCCCACCGGGTCAACGCCGGCCAGCCGCCGCTGCTGGGCGAGCACCCGGACTTCTTCCTGTTCCCCAGCGACGAGCCGGAGGTCACCGCCGAGCAGGTGGTCGAGATCGTCGCCCGGCGTATCCCCGGCCGCTTCGGCCTGCCGCCCCGGGAGATCCAGGTGCTCACCCCCATGCACCGCGGACCGGCCGGCGCCGGCAACCTGAACGCCCTGCTCCAGCAGGCGCTGGCGCCGCACCGCGCCGGCGCTCCGGAGCGCCGGCACGGGTCGCGGGTGTTCCGGGTGGGCGACAAGGTGATCCAGATCCGGAACAACTACGCCAAGGGCGCCGCCGGGGTGTTCAACGGCACGGTGGGCGTGGTGACGGCCCTGCACCCGGACGAGCAGACCCTGGTGGTGCGCACCGACGAGGACGAGGACATCAGCTACGAGTTCCACGAGCTGGACGAGCTGCAGCACGCGTACGCCATCACGGTGCACCGGTCGCAGGGCAGCGAGTACCCGGCGGTGGTGATCCCGCTGACCATGAGCGCGTACCCGATGCTGCAGCGGAACCTGCTCTACACGGCGATCACCCGGGCCCGCCGGCTGGTGGTGCTGGCCGGCTCCCGCAAGGCCCTGGCGCTGGCGGTCCGGACCGCGGGCACCGGTCGCCGGCACACCGCGCTGGCCCACCGCCTCACCGCCGCCCGGGACCGCGCGGACTGAACGGCGCCAGCGGCCCGCGGCCGGGGCCGAGGCCGGAGGGGCCCGCCGGCGCCACCGACCCGCGGGCGCGCGGCGGCGCGGCGCTACGGGAGCCCGGCCGCCGGGGCGGGCAGGGTGATCGAGGTGAGGACGAGGCCGCGCGCCACGAGGAACCGGCCGGAGAGCTCGGTGACCGGCGCGGCACCCACGGTCAGGCCGGGCACCAGCAGCCGGGCCACGAAGCCGCCGGCCGCGGCATCGATCGCGATGTCCGCCTCGCCGAAGTCCAGCCACCGCCCGGTGAGCGGGAACCACACCTTGTACACCGACTCCTTGGCGCTGAACAGCAGCCGATCGACGTGCAGCTCCGGATGGTCGGCGCGCAGTCCGGCGAGGCGCTCGCGCTCGGCGGGCAGCGCGATGAGGTCGAGCACCCCGTCAGGCAGGGGCGCGTGCGGCTCGGCGTCCACCCCGATGCCGGCGAACACCTCCGCACGGCCCAGCACGGCCGCGCGGTAGCCGTCGCAGTGCGTCATGCTGCCCACCACACCGTCCGGCCAGATCGGCGCACCGCGCACCCCGCGCAGGATCGGCACCGGCGCCAGCCCCAGCGCGCCCAGGGCCCGGCGGGCGCAGTCGCGGACCGTGGTGAACTCGCGCCGCCGCTTCTCCACCGCGGCGGCGACGAGGGCCTCCTCCTCCGGAAAGAGGGTCAGGCCCGCCGGGTCGTGAAAGGACTCCGCCGCCACCGTGCCGGGGGGCAGGATCTGATCGATCACACGCGGATTCTAGGCGGACGCCGGCATTCCGGCCGTCCCGGCCGCGGGCGGGCGGCACGCGGCGGACGGCGGGTCGCCGGGGCGGCACGGGGCCGCGCGAACCCGGGCGACCTGTCATCCTGGGATGCGCCGGCCCGCGGGCGGGCCGTGGGGCATATTCGTGGGCACTGTGTGGGCACGGCAAGGAGTGCGGGACGTGATGCTGACCGGCAGGGTGGTGCGGTTCGACGAGGTGCGCGGCTACGGGTTCATCGCCCCGGACGGCGAGGGCGACGACGTGTTCGTGCACGCGAACACGGTGGACGGCGACAAGAGCGCGCTGCTGCCCGGCGTCCCGGTGGAGTACGAGGCGGTGGACAGCGATCGCGGCCCGAAGGCCGTGGTGGTGCGGGTGGCGGGCGGCGGGTCGGCGCCCGCGACCGGCGCGGCCCGCCCGGCCGGACGCGGACCGGCCGGAGGGGGCGAGGACGAGGCCATGTGCGACGTACTGTCCGAGCGCGCGTTCTCCGCGGAGATCACCGAGCTGCTGCTCACCTCGGTCCCCGACCTGACCGCGGCCCAGGTCGTCGAGGTCCGGCGCCAGATGCTGGCCGCCGCCCGCCGGCACGGCTGGGTGGACGGCTGACCGCCGCCCGCGGGGTCCGGCCGTGGCCCGGCCGCCGACGCGCCCCGGTCCGGGCGTTCGACCGGCCGACCACCGGGTAGTAGCCCGGCAACGGCCGCGGTGGCGCTCAGCCGCCGGTTGACCGGCCCGCCGCAGGAGGTGCCGTGCCCGCAGCCATCGAGGACTACGCGCTGATCGGCGACCTGCACACCGCCGGGCTGGTCGCTCGGGACGGGTCGATCGACTGGCTCTGCCTGCCTCGCTTCGACTCCCCGGCCTGCTTCGCCGCCCTGCTGCACGACGAGCGGGCCGGCTACTGGCGGCTGGCGCCGGCCGCCGGCGGGTCCGCCACCCGGCGCCGGTACCGCGGGGACACGCTGGTCCTGGAGACGGAGTGGGACACCCCGCAGGGCCGGGTCCGGGTGGTGGACTGCATGCCCCCGCGCGGCCGGGCGGCGGATGTGGTGCGCACGGTGGAGGGCCTGTCGGGCCGGGTGCCGATGCGCATGGACCTGCGGCTGCGCTTCGACTACGGCCGCATCGTGCCCTGGGTGCGGCGCGACGGCGCGGACCTCGCCGCGGTGGCGGGGCCGGACGCCGTGTGGCTGCGCACCCCCGTGCCGGTGCGCGGGCAGGACCTCACCACCGTGGCAGAGTTCACCGTCGCGGCCGGCGAGCGGCTGCCGTTCGTGCTGACCTACCAGCCGTCGCACCTGCCCCGGCCCACCCCGGTGGACGCCGACCGGGCCGTGGCCGACACCGAGCGGTTCTGGACCGGCTGGATCCGCCGCTGCGACTACGCCGGCCGCTGGTCCGCGGCCGTCCGGCGGGCCCTGATCACGCTGAAGGCCCTCACCTACGCCCCCACCGGCGGCATCGTCGCGGCCGCCACCACGTCCCTGCCCGAGCAGCTCGGCGGCCCGCGCAACTGGGACTACCGGTACTGCTGGCTGCGCGACGCTACCTTCACCCTGCAGGCGTTGCTGGGCACCGGCTACGTCGCCGAGGCGAAGGCGTGGCGGGAGTGGCTGCTGCGGGCCGTCGCGGGCGACCCGTGCGACCTGCAGATCATGTACGGGCTGGACGGCGCCCGCCGCCTGCCCGAGCAGGAGCTGGACTGGCTGGACGGGTACGCCGGCTCCCGGCCGGTGCGGGTGGGCAACGCCGCCGCCGGGCAGCTCCAGCTCGACGTGTGGGGCGAGGTGCTGGACTTCCTGCACCTGAGCCGGGAGGCCGGCATCGCCCCGACCGCGGCCGGCTGGGACCTGCAGCGTGCCCTGCTGGACTATCTGGAGGGCGCCTGGGACCAGCCCGACAACGGGCTGTGGGAGATCCGCGGCCCGCGCCGGCAGTTCGTGCACTCCAAGGTGATGGCGTGGGCGGCGTTCGACCGCGCGGTGGACTCCGTGCAGCGGCAGGGTCTGGAGGGGCCGCTGGCGCGCTGGCGGGCCGTCCGCGACGAGATCCACGCCGAGGTCTGCGCCAAGGGGTTCGACGCCGACCGCAACACCTTCACCCAGTTCTACGGCTCGACCGGACTGGACGCCGCGCTGCTGCTGATCCCCCGCGTGGGCTTCCTGCCCTGGCGCGACCCGCGCGTCGTCGGCACGGTCGACGCCGTCCGGCGGGAGCTGTGCGTCGACGGACTGGTGCTGCGCTACCACCCCCAGCGCGACGGCAACGTCGACGGCCTGCCGGGCGCCGAGGGCGCCTTTCTGGCGTGCAGCTTCTGGCTGGTCGACGCGCTGCACGGCACCGGCCGCACCGGCCCGGCCGAGGAGCTGTTCACCCGCCTGCTCGACCTGCGCAACGACGTGGGCCTGCTCAGCGAGGAGTACGACCCGGTCACCGGGCGGCACCTGGGCAACACCCCGCAGGCGTTCAGCATGGAGGGCCTGGTCAACTCCGCGCGCTGCCTCAGCGGCGCCGCCACGCGAACCTCGGCCACCGCGGCCGAGCAGCACGCCGAGGCGGGCCCGGCGCCGGGCGGAGGGCGCTGAGCCGGCTCCAGCGGCGCCAAAGCGGGTCGGCGACGGCAGGCGGTCGGCCAGGCGGTCGGCGCCGGGCCGCAGTGCGGGCGGTTGACGGCGCGGCGCGGCGCCGGTCAGCCGTCCCGGACCACGGCGGCGTAGCTGCCGCAGCCGACGAGGCGGTCACCGCGGACCGGCTCCGTGCCGGTCAGCAGCGACTCCACCCGCCCGGTCGCGGGGTCGAACGCCACGTCGACCACGCTGCCGATCTCGGCGCCCGCGTCCGTCAGCAGCCGCTTTCCCAGCAGCCCGGCGGACTTGGTGTCGAGTTCGGCCGCCCGGCCGCGCGCCGCCGCGACGGCGTCCGGGCCGGGCACGGTGACGGCGTCGGCGCCGAACGCCGTGAGGTCCTCCCAGTGCACCGTGTCGCCGTCACCCTCGGTGTTCTTCAGCCGCAGCGCGACGACGCGCGCGGCGGCGGGGTCGACGAGGAAACCGTCCACCGTGCCGACGGTGCTCGCGGACCCGGTGCTCAGCACGGGTCGACCGGTCGCCTCACTGAACAGCATCCGCCTCACCCTCCCGACCGCCGCGGAAGCGTGCCACGGGGGTGTCCAGGGCGGCCAGGCGGCCCGTGTCGCCCGAGACGAACTCCACCGCGCCGCCGGGCACCACGATGGCCTCGCCGGAGACCGCCAGCGTGTCCGACAGCGGCACCAGCGCGCGGGTCCCCTGCCCGCCGGGCGCCTCCGCGATCTCCACCTCGTAGCCGACCACCTCGGCGTCGGCGCCCACTCGCAGGATCACGTCGACCACCGTGCCGAGGGTCCTGCCCGTCTCGGTCACCACCCGGTCACCGAGCACGTTGCCCTCGCGGACCTCCGTGTCGCCGGCCACGTCGGCCCGCGCGGTCAGCTGTCCGGCGTCGGCGATCATCACCGCATCCGGGCCGACGGCGCGGACCGCCGCGGCCGGCAGGCCGACCTTGAGCGGCCCGGCGAACAGCCCGCGGCCGCTCAGCGTGAAGCCGCTGACCGTGCCGCCGCGGTCGTCGTACACGATGTCCTTGATCTGCGCGACGTCCTCTCCGTCGAGGGTGACCACCGGCCGCTTGACCAGCTCGGTCGCGCGCAGCAACAGGCTCATTCGGCACCTCCGGGCGGCTGGCGGCGCGCCGAGACGACCCCGCCGCCACGGCGCCGGCCCTGGACGTAGATGAAGGTGAGGAGGCCGAGCGCCATGAGGGCAAGGACAACTATCAACCAGAGCCACCATTCCATCGCGCGCCTCCCAGCGAGCTCCCTGCGTCCCGTGGCGGTCGCCGGCGGTGGCCGGCGCCCGTCCGGTCCGGGCGATGCGCCGACGGCGCCCGCCACCCGCGGCCGTCGACGCGCTTCTGTCAGCGCGCCTACCCGGCTGACGCAGCGCTAAACCTCGCGGCGCGACCGCCCGTCACCCCGGCGCCCGCATGACGGTGGGCACGGATGTACGGCTCTTACCGACAGCCCGGGTACTGCGGGCAGGCCATCCCGTACGTCCACCCGCTGCGGGAGGAAGGTGGGTGGGGCGCTGAGTCTGAGACGTCTCCTCCGCTCACCACCCGGCCCCGCCACGGCCGGGCCTACAGGTCCTGCACTGCGCGCAAGGTGCTGGCCACCGCGTCCATCACCGCGGCGTCGGCCTGCCCGACCCGTTCGGTCAGGCGGCGACGCAGCACCGGCTCGATGGACAGGGCCCGCGCCCACCCGTACTCCCCTACCCGGGTGGCCAGCAGCGAGCCGGGGTCGGTGTCCACGACGTGCACGGACAGCACCACGGGCAGGTCCGGATTGTTGTTGATCGCGTCGGCGGACACGATCAACCGCAGCGACGACTGGCCCGGGCGCGCGGCCACGGGCTCATAACGCCAGATCTCGCCGCGCCTCACGCGGCGTACCGCTCGGCCTCAGCATCCTCGGCGTACCCGGGGTGTGCCGCGTACCAGGCGGCCTCCGCGGCGGCGGCCTCCGCGAGCTGGACCTGGCGCACCAGCCGGTCCAGCAGCGCGGAAACGTTCCCGCCGGTCTCCCGCTGCGCCCGGCTGGTCAGGTACTGCGCCGTCAGCGCCTCAACACTCAGGCTCATACGCTTCTTCATACGACCATATTACGGTCGTCACACAGGTGTGGGAGCGGGCGCGTCATGGAGTACCTGCTCCGACCTGCTCCGGCGGGCCCGGCGGGCGCCGCTGCTGGCGGCCCAACGCGATCGCCTGGTGGTAGTACGCCACGCCGCCGGGCGTCGGCGGGCCGGGCCGGCGTGGGCGTTGCGGACCGGCCCGTCGGGCGCGGTGCCCGCCGCGCCGGGAACCCGCGGTGCCGGGGCGGGCGGCCGGGGAATCCGGCGCGGGAGTGGCCGCCGGTTCACCGGCGCCCGAAGCGTGGCCGGTTCACCGGCGCCCGAAGCGTGGCCGGTTTACCGGCGCCCGAAGCGTGGTAGCCCGAGGGAAGGGTTCGTCGGCGCACCAAGGCCCCGCCGCGGGATCGCCGCGCGCCCGGAAAGGAGCGAGGACCATGGCAGAGAAGATCACGGCGACGCTCGTCAAGCTCAGCGACAGCGACAAGATGCTGGCCGACCCGGCCGCGGACATCCGGGGGCGGGTGGTACGCGACCGGGACGGCGAGGAGGTCGGCAAGGTGGACGACCTGCTCATCGACCCGGAGGAGGGCAAGGTCCGCCTGCTGCGGGTGGCGCACGGCGGGGTGCTCGGCTTCGGCGCCACCCCGTCGTTCATCCCGGTGGAGGCGGTCGTGCGGATCACCGACGACGCGGTGCACATCAATGAGTCCCGGAGCCGGGTCTCGGAGGCGCCGGGGTACGACCCGGAGCTGGTGGAGGAGTCCGAGTTCTACGACTCGCTGTACGGCTACTACGGCTACGCCCCGTTCTGGGGTCCTGGCTACGTGTATCCGGGCTTCCCCTACTACCGCTGACCGGCCCGGCCGCCGCGGGCCGGTGGCCGTCCACTGCACGGGTGGCCCGGCCGACCGGTGCCGGCCCGGCCACCGCCCGCCCGCCGCGGGTCGCACCGCCCGCCGCGGGCCGGTTCACCTCGGCCGAACCGCGCCGTTTCACCGCCTCCGCCCGTTTCCAGGCGCGCCGAGTGGGTAGCCGGAACACGCACGCTCACGCCACGCGGAACGGCGTGACTCTCCCCTCGGTTTCTGGAGGAATTGGACATGAGGACCACGAAGGCCGGCATCGCCATGGTCGGACTTGGTTTGATCTTGGCAGGATGCGGTAACGGAAACGGCGCAGGCGGCGATCCCACGCCCGGCAACGCCACCGCAACCCCGACCGGTACGGGCGCCGTCGCCTCGTGCGTGGTGGGACAGTGGCGCAGCACCGCCGTAAACGCCCGCATCGGCGGAAACGCGGCCAGCGCGCAGCTCAACGGCGGCGAGGGCATCTCGGTGAACATCGAGCAGAGCGGGGCCACCCGCATCGACTTCGGCGGCATGGAGCCCGTCACCTTCACCGCGCGGGTCGGCGGCGCCGACGTGCGGGGCAGGTTCGTGTACGGAGGCCGGGCCTCCGGGCAGGTCACCACCGGATCCGGCGAGACCACCGCCAGCCCGACCGCGACCGGCACCCCGGGCGCCACGGATACCGCCAGCCCGACCGCGGGCGCCACGGGTACCGCCAGCCCGATCGCTACCGGTACCGCGGCCGCGACCGCCAGCCCCACCGGCGATGCCACCGCGACGCCGACCGGCGACCAGAGCGGCACCTGGCAGCCGGTCGGTGACATCAACTGGGACGAGACCCGGCTGACGCTGGATCTCACCGAACCGGTTCAGGCCCGTCCGTTCGACAACGTGCCGATCGGGCAGTACGTCGGCTCCGGCGCCGAGCGCAGCGGCAACGCGGTCGACATCGACCCCTTCTTCGACAACGGCCGCTACACCTGCCAGGGTGACCGCCTGCTGCTCACCCCCGACGACGACGGCGACATTCCGTGGACCCTGGTCCGGGCCTGACGGCTCCCGGGTGACCTGACGCACGCGGCCGCCGGCCCCGATACGGGCGCCGGCGGCCGCCGACTGCGGCCGCCGGTCACCGAACCGCTACCCGGGCGGCGCGCACCCGCCGTCGGCACGCCGCCCCGCCGAACCCGAACGGGTTCACGGCTCGACGCCCTGGCCGCCCCCCGGCTCGACGCCCGGCACGCCGTGCAGTGCGGTCAGGCGTCCCGCCTGCTGGGCCGGGATGACGCTGAACGTGCCGTCGGTCTCCAGCACCACCGCGGCGACGAGGCCCAGGTCGCCGAGCCCGTGGGACCGGATCGCCTGCCGCACCTCCTCGGCCGTGACCCGCTGGGCGCGCAGCGCCTCCGGCAGCAGGCGGCCGTCGCGCGCCAGCAGGGTCGGTTGCGCCTTGAGCAGCCGGCGGACCGGGCGGGCGCGTACCGACAGCCAGGTGGCCACCAGTTGCAGCGCCACGAGCATGACCAGCGCGGCAACACCTTCCACGATGGAGACATCCCGGGAGAGCAGGATGGTGGCCAGGGTGGAGCCCAGGGCCACCGTGACCACCAGATCGAAGGCGTTCATCTTCGCCAGCGTCCGCTTGCCCGACAGGCGCAGCAGCGCGATCAGGAGCGGATAGGTCACCGCGGCCACGACGGCCACCCGCCACACGTCGAACCAGCTCTGGATCAGCATGTCCTCCACATACCCCCGCGAGGGTGACCGTTTCCTGTTGGCACCGCCGGGTAGCCGGGTGAGGACGCACCCACGAGGAGGTACGGCGATGAAGGCAGTGGTGTGGCACGGCATCGGCGACATCGGGCTCGACGAGGTGCCCGAGCCGAAGATCCAGGCGTCGACGGGTGGTCGCCGTCGACCGGCTCGACGACCGCCTGGCCCTGGCCCACGCCCAGCACGCCGAGACGATCAACTTTCGACGCCGAGGACCCCGTCGCGGTCATCGAGAAGCTGACCGGCGGCACGGTGGACCCGGCGCTGCTCCTCACCGCGCACGAGCCGATGAGCGACGTGCTGGAGGCGTACCGCGAGTTCGACCGCCGGGAGCCGGGCTGGATCAGGGTGGCCCTCAACCCCGGTGGCTGATCTCCACAACTCGTTCACCACGTCACCGCCGAGCCGGCACGGTTGATCACTAGGCTCGTACTTCCCGGACCGCGGACGGCGGGACCTCGCCGGGCGGCCGACCGCCCCCGCCCGGCGCGCGGCACGGCGCGGCGGCCGGCGTGGCGGAGGAGGGAGTATCCGGTGAGCGGTCAGCGGAGCGTGCTGGTGGTCGAGGACGAGCGGACGATCGCCGAGGCGGTGGCGGCGCGGCTGCGGGCGGAGGGGTTCACCGTGCACCTGGCCGGCGACGGGCCGGGCGCGGTGGAGGCGGCCCGCCGGCTGCGCCCCGACGCGGTGGTGCTCGACGTCATGCTGCCGGGCTTCGACGGGCTGGAGGTCTGCCGGCGGCTGCAGGCCGAGCGCCCGGTGCCCGTGCTCATGCTCACCGCCCGCGACGACGAGACCGACCTGCTCGTCGGGCTCGCCGTCGGGGCCGACGACTACCTCACCAAGCCGTTCTCGATGCGGGAGCTGACCGCCCGGGTGCACGCGCTGCTGCGCCGGATGACCAAGGTCGACGCCGGCGAGCCGCCGATCGTCGTGGGAGACCTGGTGATCAACCAGGCGGAGCGGCGGGTCACCCGCGCCGGCGCGGAGGCGCACCTGACCCCCACCGAGTTCGAGCTGCTGGTGCACCTGGCCCGCCGGCCGCGCACCGTCCTGCCCCGGGAGCGGCTGCTCGCCGAGGTGTGGGGATGGGCCGACGCCGCCGGCACCCGGACGGTCGACAGCCACATCAAGGGCCTGCGGCGCAAGCTCGGCCCGGACCTCATCCGGACGGTGCACGGCGTCGGATACGCCCTAGAGGTGGGGCGGTGACCGCGCCGCCCGGGGCCGAGCAGGCACCTGGCGCCGGCCCGGTGACCGCGCCGGCGCGGGCCGGTGACAGCCGGCGGGTGCGGCGGTGACCGCGCTGCACGCCATCGCCGCGCGGCTGTTCGGCTGGCTGCCGCGGCCGCTGGACCCGGTGCGCTCCATCAAGGCGAAGTTGGCGTTGGCGCTGGGCTTCGCCGGTGGGGTGGGGCTGCTGGTGCTGTGGTACAGCCTGGGGTGGGTGCCGCTGCGCGCGACGTTCCTCGCGGTCGCGGTCGCCCTGTCGCTGGTCACCCTGCAGGTCATGGCGCACGGGGCGACCGTGCCGCTGCGCCAGATGACGGCCGCGGCCCGGGCGATGGCCCGCGGCGACTACACCCGCCGGGTGCACACCCGCGCCCGGGACGAGGTCGGGGAGCTGGCCGCGGCCTTCAACCTGATGGCCGCGGACCTGGCCGCCGCCGACCGGCAGCGGCGCGAGTTGATCGCCAACGTGTCGCACGAGCTGCGTACGCCCATCACCGCGCTGCGCGGGCTGCTGGAGAACGTGGTGGACGGCGTGGCACCGGCGGAGCCGGCGACGATGCGCGCCGCGCTGGCGCAGACCGAACGCCTCGGGCGCCTGGTCGCCGAACTGCTGGACCTGTCCCGCCTCGACGCCGGCGTGGCGCCGATGAGCCGCGAGGACGTCGACGTGGCCGGATTCCTGGGCCGGGTGGTCGCCGAGGCGCGGGTCAACGCCGCCGGGGCGGGCCGCGACGTGGCGTTCCTGGTCGACCTGCCACCGGAGCCGCTGGCGGTGGCCGGCGACGCGGACCGCCTGCACCAGCTGTTCGCCAACCTCCTGGACAACGCCGCCCGGCACAGCCCGCCCGGGGGCACGGTGCGGATCGCCGTCCGGCGGCGCGGCGGCGAGCTGCTGTTCGCGGTGGCCGACCAGGGCGACGGCATCCCGGCGGACGAGCGTGACCGGGTCTTCGAACGCTTCACCCGCGGCGAGCGCGCCACCGGCGGCGGCACCGGGTTGGGCCTGGCCATCGCCCGCTGGGTCGTCCAGCTGCACGGTGGGACGATCGCCGTGGTGGACCCCGCCCAGGACGTGGTGGACCCCGCCCGAGACGACGGGGCGTCCGGCTGCCACGTCCACGTCCGGCTGGCCGCCGCCCCGCCCGGCGCCGGCCCCGGCTAGGACCGTTCCCGGCGGACCGCGCCGGCGGCCGGAGCCGACGTGGGCGGTCAGTTGGTGAGGTAGACGGCGCCGCGCGGCAGCCGGTTCGCGAGGTCGCCGATCGTGACGATCGGCACCGGCTTGCTGCGCGGCCACAGCCCCTGCTTCTCGTCCTCGACGAAGTGCAGGTCGCCGCTGCCGCCGGGCAGCGGTCGGGTGCCGAGGCTGAACAGGGCGTTGCGCACGTCGGCGGCCGTCGGCTGGGCCGAACCGCCGGCCCCGCCGTCGCCCGGCGATCCGCTCTTGTCCTCCAGCCACAGCCGGGCGGCCCACACCGCCGCGACGACGGCGTCGCGGTGCATGACCGCGTAGCCGTCGTTCAGGTCCGTCGCGGGGAAGCCCAACCCGCCCGGGGTCGGCCCGGTGAACGCCGCGGTGAACTCCCGGTACGCCCGCGGCGTGCCGGGGGCCTGCGTACGCCACCGCGCGTGGTCGGTCGACGCGGCGTCGATGATGCCGACCCGGGCCTTGTCGGCATCGGCGTCGGTGACGGTCAGGCCCGTCGCCCCGGTGGCGATGAGCAGCGGCTTGATCCTGGCCTGGCAGCGCCCCCGCTCCCCCAGCGCCTCCACGAACGGCGCGAGGTCGCGGGAGCGGCCGGAGTAGAACACGATGTCCGGCTCGCTCGCGCAGATGTCGTCCACCACGCTGGCGAACAGCCGCGGCGTGCCCTGCGGCGCGGTCGCCCCGGTCACCGGCAGCTTGCTGCCGGTGAAGCCGCGCTGGTGGTCGCTGAGCGCGTACTGGCCGTCGAAGACCTCGAGGAACGACTCGCGCAGCGTCCGGACGTAGCTGTCGTCGGCGCTGCGGTCGAAGACGAGCATCGCCCGCTCCAGCCGGGCCCCCTTGAGCCTGGCCTCGGCCACCCAGGCGGCCAGCGAGTCGACGTACTGGCGGTTGGACGGGGAGATCTTGAAGAACGACGGTGCGGTCATGTCGTTGGCCGTGACCACGGAGCCGATGCTGGGGATCCCGTGCCCGGCCAGCGCCGCCGCCGCCTCCCTGGTGGCCGGCACGCTGATGCCCATGCCGGTGACGGCCACCAGCGGACGCTCCCGGTCGCGGGCGAGCGGGGCCAGCTGGGCCACCACGCCGGGCCAGTCCCGCTGGTCGTCCGGGCCGACCTCGCCCGGGTCCAGCGCCTTCCAGCCGGTCTGGTCCACCCCCTCGTTGGCCAGCACGAGCTGCACCAGCGGCACGCCGTCGCGGATCTTCGTCCGCGGCCGGTTGGCCTCGTGCTGCGCCACGGCGGCGCCCTGCAGCGCGTGCAGGATCTCGCCCTCGCCCATGGCGCCGCCCGGCTCCCAGGTCATCGGCATGAGCAGGCCCACCCGGACGTACGGTTTGCCCTCCGGCCCGGCCGCCTGGTCGCGCACCGCCCG
Organism: Pilimelia sp.; assembly: GCA_035553735.1. Classification (GTDB taxonomy): domain Bacteria; phylum Actinomycetota; class Actinomycetes; order Mycobacteriales; family Micromonosporaceae; genus DATMJT01. The sequence goes on along the minus strand of DATMJT010000199.1, from coordinate 3,159 downwards.
GTTGGCCCCCACGATGCGGCTGATCACCGCCTGGATGGCCGGGTTGGTCGAGCCGAACGCGTGGTCGCGGGTGACCGTCCACCCCAGACACTGGCCGCCGAACCGACCGCCCGGCCGGGACAGCGCGTACTCGTCGGTGGCGAGCCGGTCCAGGCCGGGGCAGCGCCACCGGGCCTCGCGCGCCCGCTCCCGGCTCTCGGCGTAGGCCAGGCCCCCCGCGGCCGCCAGCAGCAGCACCACGGCCACCGCGGCGGCCCACAGCAGCCGGCGGTTCCGCCGGACCCGCTGGGTGCGGCTCTTGTTGACGGGGGGCTGGAAGCGCGGCGCACCGGCCATGGCGTCCTCCTGTTGTGCGGTCAGCGGTGGCTGGCGATCACTGCGGTCGGCGGTGGCTGGCGGCCCGGTCGGCGCCGGGCAGGGCGGGGCGCTTCCAGCGGCGGGCGAGGTCCTCGTACCGGGCGACCCGGTCCGAGACCTCCTCCGAGGTCTGTCCCAGGTGCTCCGAGAGCCGGGCGTACGCGCCGGCCAGCCGCCGGTAGAGGCCGCTGCGGTCCGCCCCGAGCGTGGGGCTGTGCGCCGCCCAGCCGACCGTGACCAGCGTGCGGACGAACGCCCGCGGGTGGTCGTCGCCGGGTGCGGCGGCCTGGGCCGGCGCCGGTGCGGCGCCGGGCGGGTCCGGGTGGTGCGGCGCCGTCACCACGGCGTCGAGCAGCCCCAGCCACCGGCTCACGGTGGCGGGTCGCCGGGCCGGCACGGACAGCGCCGCCACCACCTCGTCGACGCGCCGGTCCGCCAGCAGGTGGTAGAGCCGGGTGGCGGTGCCCGCCTCGGCCGCCTTCGCCAGCTCGCGGTGGGTGGCCGACCAGTTCCACGGGTGCTCCGCCCGGCGGGCCACCTCCCGTTGCAGCAGCAGCCGCAGCAGCGTGGTGTGCGCGCCCGGGGCCGGCTGCCACATGCCGATCGGCAGGGTCACGTGCTGCCACTCCGCGCGGCGCCGCAGCAACCGGCGGGCCTCGCCCTCGGTGCGGGCCAGGGCCGCCGTGGCCAGGGCCTCCACCTCGTCCGCCGGCACGTCGCGCAGCAGCCGGGCGCGCAGCACCGCCTCCACCGGGACGCCGCGGTCCCGCCGGGTCAGCAGCCGCTCCGGGTCGATCGGGCCGGCGCCGTCGGCGCGGACGAGGTCCCACAGCAGGGTCACCCCCTCCGGGTGCCCGCCGGTCAGCTCGACCAGCTGCTGGGCCAGCAGGGTCGCGTCCTCGCCGCGCACCGACCGGCCGAACATCTCCACCAGGTGCGCCTCGCCCAGCCCCGGCAGCACCCGCCGGGCCCACCGGGCGGGCGGCAGCCGCTCGGGACGGGCCGGCGCGGCCGGCACGTCGACGCGGTGCACCGCCCGGCGCTCGGCCAGCAGCAGCTCGCCCAGCAGCGCGCCCCGGCTCGTCACCACCATCGTCAGCGGCGCCCCCGGCCCAGGGCCGTCGCCCCAGCCGGCCGGGCGGACCACCTCGCGCAGGAACTCCAGCCCGAGCGGGCAGTCGGCGTTGTCGAGCAGGACCAGGGCGTTGGAGGTCCACTCGGCGGCGCGGCGGCCGTGGGTGTAGTTGTCGCGCAGGTCCGCCAGCAGGGCGCGCCAGAGCAGCCGGTGCGCGGCGCGCCGGCCGTCCGGGCGGCCGTGCGGCCGGGTCGACCAGTGCAGCTCCATGAGCTGGTCCACCGCGGACAGCGAGTCCTCGCCGTCGGGGTGGCCGTACCACTGGCGGGCGCGCTGGTGCCCGGCCCGGCGGCCGGGCAGGCGACTGGCCACGCCGTCGACCAACCAGTCGGTGAGCTGCGTGACCAGGCCGGTGGCGGTGACCCCGGTGGTACTCAGCGCGGCGTCCGCCACCCCCGCGAGCACCCGCTTGAGCCGGGTCAGCGACCGGCGGCCGGCCAGCACCTGACCGATCACCCGCTGGTTGGCCTCCGGGTCGTTGGGGTCCAGCGGCGCCGCGACGGCCAGCAGCCCGATCACCAGCCGGTCGAAGCTCAGCGAGCCGTGCAGCCGGCACCGCCGGGCCAGCTGCGCGCCCAGCGCGGCCAGCAGGGCCAGCACCGGGTCGCGGCCGGGCCCGGCGTCGATGCCCGCCAGGTCCAGGTACGCCCGGGCCACCGTGCCCGCGCAGGACGAGTCCAGCTCCCGGACCAGGGTCGTCTTGCCCGCCCCGGCCGCCCCCTCGAAAACGATCACCGGTCCGTCGTCGGCGTCCGGGTCCTGCGGGCCGGACCGCACGAGCTGCCGGTGCACCAGGTCCAGGTCGCCGGACCGGCCGTAGATCCTCACTGCCACTCGGTCGTTCTCCACTCAGCCCGCCGGCCTGATCCGCGGTGGCCCGCGGGCGGCGTGCGCTCCAGTGTGACGTACGGTGGCGACAAGGTAACGGGTGATCAACCGGCCACAAACGACGGCATGTCGACACTTGCCACGCCGTCGCGACCCTTGACCCGCGGTCGTCGGCCGGTGGTGCTACCGGCCCCGGCGCAGGCTCCGCTCGGCCAGGTAGGCCGTCGCGGGGATGAGGAGCCGGTACGGCACCCGCAGGGCCCGACCCGGCAGCCGCGCGTGCCGCTCCTCGGCGGCCACCCGGGCCCGCAGGTGCTCCTTGGACCCGAGCCGCGGCTCCTTCGCGCGGAAGTCGATCGCGACGAGGTGCTTGAGGCTCTTGTAGCCGTACTGGCGGGGCGACACCAGCCGCAGCGGGGCGCCGTGCCGGGCGTCGAGAGGCGCGCCGTTGAGGTGGGTGGCCAGGATGACGTCGTCGGCGGTGGCGTCCTCCCAGCAGAAGACGGCCCGGCCGTGGTCGCCGGCCCGCGCCACGAGGTACGGGGCCGGCGCGGCGGTGATGCCGGCGGCGGCGAACGCCTGGCGCAGCGGCACGCCGGTCCAGGTGAGCCCGGTCACGGACCAGGTCGTCACGCAGTGGAAGTCGGCGCGGTAGTCACTCGGCCGGAGCGCCTCGAGGTCGTCGGCGGTGAGCACCGTGATCAGCTGGCGGTCGTGGCTGAGCCGCAGCGTCGGCCGGGCCGGCATCCGCGGCGGCGGCCGGCGCGGTCGGTCGGTGAAACGGGGCATGTCGGCCATCAGTCGCTGCCCCGGCGGAAGTCCCTCGGCCCGACGTGGCC
>DATMJT010000198.1:0-4287 GCA_035553735.1 Pilimelia sp. | reverse complement strand
TCGTCCGCGCCCGCGCGCACACCCGCGCCCCCGACGGCCGCGCCCGCGCGCACACCCGCACCGGCGGAGGCCGCGCCCGCACCGTCGACCGCGCCGGCGTCGGAGGCGCCCGCGAGCGCACCGTCGACCGCGGCCGCCGCGGGGGCGCCCGGCCCGGTGCTGGAACGGCTGGCCGCCACCGCGCCGAACCGGCGGCGGGACCTGCTGCTGTCGGTCGTGGCCGAGCAGGTCGCGGCGATCCTGCCCGGATTCGAGGCCGGGGACGTCGACGCCGACACCGGCTTCGCCGAGCTGGGGTTCGACTCGCTGACCGCGGTGGAGCTGCGCAACCGGCTCGACCAGGTGACCGGCCTGCGGCTGCCGGTGACCCTGGTGTTCGACCAGGCGACGGCGGGCGCGCTCGCCGCCCACCTGCTGGGGCTGCTGGCCGACCGCATCCCCGCCACCGCGCCGGCTGGGGCCGGCGGGGCCGGCGGCGCAGGACCGGACGCGGATCCGTGGGCCGCGCTGTTCGCCCCGGAGAACCTGGCCGCCGTGGGGGCGATCGCCGACGTGGGCGCGGGCGGGGGCGAGCGGCTCGCCGCGCTGGCCGCGGCGCTGGGCCGGGCCGTGGTGCACGCCGTGCCCGCCGACCCCGACGCCGCCCTGCCCGGCACGTACGACCTGGTGGTGGCCCTGGGCTGCCTGGTCGCCGTGCGGCGCAAGCGGGACCTGCTCGCCCGCATCGACGCGGCGCTGATCGACGGCGGCCGGGTACTTCTCGCCGACCACCTGACCACCCTGCGCGGCGACCTGGACGACCGGGGCGCGGGGGTGCTGGTGCCCAGCGTGGACTCCTGGGTGGCGCTGCTCGGCGCCGCCCGCCTGGTCGTCGACCAGGTCGACCAGCCGCCGGGCGTGCTGGAGCGGCACCTGCACCACGCCGGGCTCGCCGAGCCGCACCGTCGCGGGTGGACCCGCCCGGTGCTGCTGCGGCTGCGCAAGGCCGCCGCGCTGGCGGCGGACGACCGAGACCGGGCCAACCACCGCGCGCTGACCGCCTGGGCGGGCGCCTGAAACCGGGAGGTAGAGACATGTCCGAGGTCGTGCGGGCGGTCGAGGAGGCCGCGGCCAAGCTGAACCTGACCAGCCTCGCCGGGCTGGACCTGGCCCGGTCGGTGTCGCTGGTCGAGGCGATCAACACCGCGCTGGGCACGAACCTGTCCAGCGGGGTGGTCGCCGACCATCCCGACATCGGCCGGCTCGCCGCGCACGTCGAGTCGGTGCTGGCCGCCCAGGGCCCGCCGGAGGCCGTGGCGATCGTCGGGCTGCACTGCCGGACCGGCGACGCCGCGGACCCCGACCGGTTCTGGGAGCTGGTGCGCACCGGCCGCGACGTCACGCGGGAGATCACCGACCCGGTGGCGCTGCGCATGTACCGGGAGGCGTTCCCCGGCACGGCGCTGCCGCGCTACGGCGCCATGCCGGACACCGACGCGTTCGACCCGGCGTTCTTCCGCATCGCCCCGACCGAGGCCGCGGCGATGGACGCCGCCCAGCGGGTGCTGCTGGAGTCCAGCTACCACGCGCTGGAGGACGCCGCGATCGACGCCGCCGCGCTGCGCGGCCAGCGGGTCGGCACGGTGGTGGGCACCACCGGGCTGGCGCCGCAGGCGGAGTACACCGCGCACTCGCTGCTCGGCTCGGACACCAGCGTCATGGTGTCCCGGCTGGCGTACCACCTCGACCTGGCCGGGCCGGCGCTGGCGGTGGACACCGCGTGCTCCTCGTCGCTGGTGGCGATCGACCTGGCCATCCGGCTGCTGCGCTCCGACGAGGCGGACCTGGTGCTCGCGGGCGGGGTGTACGTGTGCAACCACCCGGGGGTCTTCCTCACCATGCAGAGCCTGGGCACGGTGTCCGGCACCCGCCGGTGCCGGCCGTTCGACGCCGGCGCCGACGGCATGCTGGTCGGTGAGGGCGTGGGCATGCTCGTGCTCAAGCGGCTCTCCGACGCGCTGCGCGACAACGACCGGGTGCACGGGGTGATCCGGGCCAGCGGCACCAACCAGGACGGGCGCACCTCCGGCCTCACCGCCCCCAGCGCCCAGGCGCAGGCCAGGCTGCTGCGCGAGGTGCTGCGCCGCAGCGGGGTGCCGGCCGACCGGCTGGGCTACTTCGAGGCGCACGGCACCGGCACGCGGCTCGGCGACCCGATCGAGATCGCGGGCATCACCGCGGCCTACGCCGGGCTCACCGACCGCACCGGGTACTGCCCCGTCGGCTCCGTCAAGGCCAACATCGGCCACACCATGGGCGCCGCCGGGGTGCTTGGCGTGATCAAGGTGCTGTTGAGCATGCGGGCCGGGGTGGTGCCGCCCGCGGCGAACTTCGCCACCCCCAACCCGAACATCGACTTCGCCGCCGCGCCGGTGTACGTGGCCACCGAGGAGACCCCGTGGGCGCCCGGCCCGGACGGCCACCGGTACGCCGCGGTCAGCTCCTTCGGCTACAGCGGCACCAACGCCCACCTGGTGCTGTCCGACCACCCGGCGCCTGCCCGGCCCCCCGTGCCGCCCCGACCGCAGCTGGTGCCGCTGTCCGCGCGCAGCCCCGAGCGGCTGCGGGTGCGGGCGGCCGAGCTGGCCGCCGCGCTGCGCGGCCCGCTGGCCGACGCCGACCTGGCCGACGTCGCCTACACGCTGCAGGTCGGCCGGGAGCCGATGGCGCAGCGGGCCGCGGTGGTCGCCGGCTCGGTCGCGGAGCTGGCCGACCGGCTGGACCGGATCGCCGCCGGGGAGCGCGCGGACGCCGCCGACGCGCCGGCCGAGCTGGCCGAGCCCGCCCGGCAGTGGACGGCGGGGGAGCCGGTGGCCTGGGCGCGCCTGCACCTGGGCGCCGCCCCCCGGCGGATCGGCCTGCCCGGCTACCCCTTCGAGCGTCACCGATTCCCGCACGCCTGGGCCGACGGCACCCCGATCCAGCGCCCGACCGGCGGTGCCGCGCCCATGACCCCGGCGGCGGCGACCGCGCCGGCGCAGCGGAGCAACGGGCGCGCCACACCCGTTGCCGCCGCAGTGCCGTCCCTGCTGACCGAGCTGGACGCCGCCGCGTCCGCCCACTTCGCCGAGCACCCCGACCGGACCAGCCTGCGCGCCGCGCTGGCCGCCGAGGAGCTGGCCGACGAGCTGGCCGAGCTGTGCCAGCGGCTGCTGCTGGCGTCCCTGCGCCGGATGGGCGTCTTCGTCGCCGCGGGGGAGCGCTACACGGTCGAGGAGCTGGTCACCCGGCTCGGCGTGGTGCCCGAGCACCACCGGCTGGTCGGCGGGCTGGTGCGGATTCTGGCCGACGCCGGGTACCTCGCCGCGCACGGCGACGGCTACACCACCACCGCGGAGTGCGCGGCGATGACGCTGCGCTGGGAGAGGTCGGACGTGGACCGGCTGACCGGCGACCTGGTCGCCCGCCGACCCGAGATGGCGGGCTTCGCCCGGCTGCTGACCTCCTGCCTGGACGCGTACCCGGACGTGCTGACCGGCCGGCGCAAGGCGCACGAGGTGCTGTTCCCCGGCGGCTCCTTCACCGCCGTGGAGGACGTCTACCACAGCGACCAGGACTCCAACGCCCTCGTCGCCCGGCTGGTCGGGGAGTACGTGCGGGCCCGGCTCGACCGCGACCCGCAGGCCACGGTGGCGCTGGTGGAGGTGGGCGCGGGCACCGGCGGCACCACCGCCTCGGTGCTGCCGGCGCTGGTGGGGTACGCCGACCGGGTCCGCTACACCTACACCGACATCTCCCGCGGCTTCACCCGCTACGGCGCCGACCGGTACGGCCGCGAGCACCGGTTCCTGGACACCGCGGTGCTGGACATCGAGCGCTCCCCGGCGGCACAGGGCGTCGCCGAGGGCGGTTACGACGTGGTGCTGGCCACGAACGTGCTGCACGCAACCGCCCGGATCGACCGCACGCTGGCCCACGCCCGGTCCCTGCTGCGCCCCGGCGGGGTGATGATCGTGCTGGAGGTCACCCGGGTGCAGCCGTTCCCGACCCTCACCTTCGGGCTGATGGCGGGCTGGTGGTCGTTCGAGGACACCCGGCTGCCGAACGGCCCGCTGCTGAGCGCGCCCATGTGGCGGCGCGCGCTGGAGCGGGCCGGGATGGGCTCGGTGCGGACGTTCTCCCTGCTGGCCACCCGCGAGGACCAGGCGATCGAGTCGGTGATCCTGGCGGAGAACCCCGGCGCCACCGACGCCGCCACCGCGACCGACCCGGCGGCGCCCGCGGGTGCCCGGCCGGACCCGGCCGGGC
>DATMJT010000197.1:0-3281 GCA_035553735.1 Pilimelia sp. | reverse complement strand
GGGCGGCTGGGACACGGACGCTCCTTCTGCCCCGAGGGCGGGACGGGACTGGCACGATCACGAACATGACCCTGTCCGAGATGCTGGCGCGGATCGAGGACTGGCTGCGGGTGCACGCGCCGGCCACCGCGGGCGCGTTCGCGCCTCCGGTCACCGACGCGCAGGTCGCCCGGGCCGAGCGGGCGCTCGGGCGGCGTCTGCACCCCGACGTACTGGAGCTGCTGCGCTGGCGCGACGGTGCCGACGATACCCACCTGGCGCTGCCCTCGTGCCGGGCTACGGCATCCTGGCGCCGCGGCGATCGTCGATGAGGTGCCGGCGTTGCGGGGAAGGAAGCGCCCTGGACGAGCCTCGCCCGGGTGGCCGAGGAGCTGCTGACCGCGTTGGCCACCGGCCGCCTCCGCGACCGGCTGAATCCGGACGGCCCACCGGCCCGCCTCGTCGTCGCCGACGGCAGGCTCGACTGGGAGGATGCGTCGTGAGTGCCCCGGCTCAGCCGAGAGGAGGCGCCGCGGGCGCTTCGGGCGGCCCGCCGCGTTCCGGCAGCCCCCGCCCCGCTGTGGCAGTCTCGGTCCCGCGCGTGGTGAACACGACACCGCCCGGACGGAACGGAGGCCACGGTGGCCGACCGACTGCTGTACCTGGCGCGGCACGGCGCGGCCGTCGACGAGGGTGAGCTCAGCCCCGAGGGCCGCCGGCAGGCCCGCCTGCTGGGCCGGCGCCTGGCCGGGGTGAGGGTGGCCGCGATCCACCATGGCCCGCTGCCCCGCGCCGCGCAGACCGCCGACCTGATCGGCCGGCACCTTCCGGGCGTACCCGTGCGCTGCTCGGACCTGGTCGGTGACTACGTTCCGCCCGTGCCGGATCCCTCGGCGCTGCCGGATGCCTACGCCCGGTTCCTGGCCGGCGTGTCCGCCGAGGAGTACGCCGCCGGGGCCCGACTGGCCGCCGCCGCCATCGAACGGTACGCGGTGCCCGCCCGCGAGCCGACCCGCGAGCTGGTCGTCACGCACAGCTTCCTGATCGCCTGGTTCGTCCGGCACGCCCTCGACGCTCCCGAGGCACGCTGGCTCGGCCTCAACGCGGCCAACTGCGGCCTGACGGTCATCCGCTACCGCCCCGCACGCCCGCCCACACTGGTGCTTTTCAACGACATGAGCCATCTTCCGCCGCGACTGCGCTGGACCGGGTTCCCCGCGGACCTGCACCCCTGACACCGGGCCAGCCGCCGGCAGGCAGTGGCCGCCAGGGCAAGCCGCGGTGGCGGCGGTGCGCGTACGGGACCCCGGAGGATCGCCGTCACTGAGTACGACACCACCCCTCACGGCCCGGACGCCCGCGGGACGTGGCGGCGACCTACCGGGCCGTGGGCGAGGTCGGTCCCGGGTCGCCCGGCACCGACGGCCGCACCCGCCGGATGGCCGCCCGGATCTCCGCGCGCCCGGCGGCGAGACCGAACAGGGGCACGGTGAGGCAGATCGCGCCGTTCCTCCGGCGCTGGCGCGCCGGGCTGCCGCCCCGGAACACGCGCGTGACGGCAGCCGCGTGCGCGACCGCGACGCAGACCCGCACCGTCGTGAATGGCCAGAAGCCCCGTACCCGGAGGGAGCTGACCGCCCACCACGGCACGAGGACCGCGTCGCGCCCCGACTCCGCCAACTCCACGCCGGCCGGCGTCAGCCGCAGTAGTGGGGGGCGCCGCCGGGCGTACCGCAGGCTGGACGCGACCAGCACCACGGGGTACACGGCGGCGAAAATCTCCCAGGCCACCGGGTCCGGGTGGCCCAGGCGCCCACGCGGCGCCGCCAACAGCAGGCTGACCAGGGGCGGTGTCACGACGCTGACGGCCACGCCGAAAAGCGCGTACGCGGCGGCGTGCCGCCACGGCGCCCACGGGTACACCATGTCGGCGGCGGCTCTCCGGTCCGGTGCGGGATCGACCACGAGGCCGAGGATCGCAGTGCGCGCCCGCGGGGTGCACCCTGGACGCCGCGGCGGTCGGGAACCCGACTCCGGCGGACGCAGGTGCGGGCAGTGCGTCGATTCGGCTGGTGATGCGACCGCCCGACGGCAGGGGCATCGGTGTCGTCATGTGGCCGTGACGGTCCGCAGCACGGCCGGGGGAGGAGACAACCCCGCGGCGTCCCTTGCTGTGCCTCGCTCCGGGACTCACCGCATGGCGGATCGGCGACATCGTGCGTACGGCGGACCGGTGGCCTGGGTCGGCAGGTGCGTCCTACCGGGCAGCAGAGCAAAGGACGCGTCGCAGGTCGTCGCGGGTCGGTGCCGGCCGCGCCGGCCATTCGACCCGCCGGCGGCTCAGCCCGGCGGCGGGCCGGTGAACGGGCGCAGCGGGACGCCCGCCGCGGTCAGCGCGGCCCGCACCGCGGCGGCCACCGACACCGCACCGGGGGTGTCCGAGTGCACGCACAACGACGCCACCCGGCACGGCACGTCGGTGCCGTCGACGGCCCGCACGCGCCCCTCGACGGCGATGCGCACCGCGCGGGCCGCGGCCTCCTGCGGGTCGGTGACCACCGCGCCGGTACGGCCGCGGGGGACCAGCCCGCCGTCGGGCAGGTAGCCCCGGTCGGCGAAGCCCTCCGGTACGGCGGGCAGCCCGGCGGCCGCGGCGAGTCGGAGCAGGGCAGAGCCGGGCGGCCCGAGCACTGGCAGCCCGGCGCCGTGGTCGAGCACCGCGGCCACCACCGCGCCCGCCTGGCCCTCGTCGGTGGCCGCGGCGTGGTACAGCGCGCCGTGCGGCTTCACGTACCGCACCCGGCTGCCCGCGGCCCGGGCGAACCCGTCCAGGGCGGCCATCTGATAGAGCAGGTCGTCGCGCAGCTCGTCCGGGGCGTAGTCGATGCGCCGGCGGCCGAAGCCGGCCAGGTCCCGGTAGGCCACCTGCGCGCCGATGGCCACGCCCCGGCGGGCGGCCGCCGCGCACACCCGCCGCATGGTGGACGGGTCCCCGGCGTGGAAGCCGCACGCGACGTTGGCGCTCGTCAGCTCGGCCAGCAGGGACTCGTCATCGCCGAGGCGCCACACGCCGAAGCCCTCGCCGAGGTCGGCGTTCAGGTCCATGGCGACGACCGTAGCGCGACGGCAACCGGCGGCGGCGGTTGCCGCCGGGGTGTCGCGGCCCTCCGACGACCGGGCGCCCGATGCGGTGCGCGATGCTGACGGTCGACCCGCACCGCGCACCCACCGGAGGTGGCCATGGGCTGGCCCGAGCCGCCGCGCCCGGCTGCCGCCGTGCCGTCCGCGCACACGGCCCCGCC
>DATMJT010000196.1:0-5805 GCA_035553735.1 Pilimelia sp. | reverse complement strand
TACGTGGGCAGCGTGATCCGCCGCCGCGGCCGACCGGCGTGCACCCCGGGCCAGGTGACCGGCACCCCGGCCGTGTAGACCTGCGCCAGCGCGCCGCGGATGTGCGCACCCGCCGGGTCCTTGGGGTGCACGCTGGTCACCCAGCGGTTCTCCTCGGCGGGCACGCACTGCCGGGCCAGCGAGGTGAGCGCGCCGGAGGGGCCGACCTCCACGAAGACGTGCCGCCCGCGCCGGGCGATGGTGCGCATCCCGTCCGCGAAGCGCACCGGCGCGCCGATGTGCCGCACCCAGTAGTCGGGGGCGGCCAGGGTGGCGGGCCGGGCGACCTCGCCGGTCTGGTTCGATACCAGGGTGAAGACCGGCTCGCGGAACGCGATGTCCGCGATGGCCGCGCGGAAGTCGTCGAACACCTCGGTCATCAGCGGCGAGTGGAACGCGTGCGACACGGCCAGCGGCCGGGCCGCAATGCCCGCCGCGGCCAGCGCCGCGACCACCTCGGCCAGGGCGTCCCGGGCGCCGGAGACCACGCACTGGGCGGGGGAGTTGACCGCGGCGATGGCCAGTTCGGGGTGGTCGGCCAGGTACGGCTCGACCCGCGCCACGTCGGCCGGCACGGCCACCATGCCGCCCGGCGCGGAGACCGACTGCATCAGCCGGGCCCGCACCGCGACCAGGCGGACGGCGTCCGGCAGCGAGAACAGCCCGGCGAACGCGGCCGCGGCCACCTCGCCGATGCTGTGTCCGATGAGGACGTTCGGCCGGACGCCCCAGGAGAGCCAGAGCTGGGCCAGCGCGTACTCCAGGGTGAACAGCGCCGGCTGGGTGAACGCCGTCTGGTGAACGTCCTCGCCGGCCGGGTCGGTGCCGCGCAGCAGGTCCCGCACCGACCGGCCCAGGTGCGCGGCGAACAGCCGGTCGCACTCGTCGACGTGCTGGCGGAACACGGGGAACTGGCGGTACAGGGCCGCCCCCATGCCCGGGTACTGCGAGCCCTGGCCGGTGAACAGGAAACCCGTCTTGCGGAAGTCGCCGGCCCGCACCCCGCCCCGGTCCAGCTGGGCAAGCTGCCGGTCGAGCAGCGCGAGCAGCTCGCCGTGGTCGGCCACCGCGCCGGCCACCCGCAGCCCGAAGTGCGCGCGGCCGACGTTGCTGGTGTAGCACAGGTCGGCCAGGTCCAGCCCGGGGCGGGCGGTGACGAAGTCGCGGTAGCGCTCCAGCTGGTTGCGCAGCGCCCGCCGGGTCTTGGCCGAGACGGTGAAGACGTGCGCCGGATCCTGGAGCGGATCGCCTGCCACTGCTGGTGCGGGCGCCGGCGCCGCCGGCCGGGCCGGGGCCTCCTCCAGCACCGCGACCGAGATCGTGCCGGCGAAGCCGAAGCTGTTCACCAGCGCCCGGCGGGTCGGCACCGTCCACGGCCGGCACTCCGTCGGCACCAGCACCGGGCTGACCTGCCACGGGATCCGGCCGGACGGCCGGCGGAAGTTGAGGTGCGGGAAGATCGTGCCGGCCCGCATCTGCAGCACCGTCTTGATCACGCCGACGATGCCGGCGACCGGCTCCATGTGGCCCAGGTTCGTCTTCACCGAGCCCACCACCACCGGGTCCTCCGGGGTGTGCGACGCGGCGAACACGTCGCTGATCGCGCCCATCTCGATCGGGTCACCCAGCGGGGTGCCGGTGCCGTGCGCCTCCACGTACGAGATGTCCGCCGGCTGCAGCATGGCGGCGCCCAGCGCGGCGCGCATCACCTGCTCCTGGGCGGTGCCGTTGGGCACCGTCAGGCCGGCGCTGTCCCCGTCCTGGCCGACCGCGGTGCCGCGCACCAGGGCCAGGATCTCGTCGCCGTCGCGGCGCGCGTCGGAGAATCGCTTGAGTACGAGCACGCCGCAGCCCTCCGCCCGCACGTACCCGTCGGCCGCGTCGTCGAAGGTCTTGCACTGCGCGTCCGGCGCCAGCATGTTGGCGTGCGAGAAGATTACCGGTACGCGCGGGTGGTGCAGGCAGTTCACCGCGCCGGCCAGGGCGATGTCGCACTCGCGGCGGCGCAGGCCCTCCACCGCGACGTGCAGCGCGGTCAGCGAGGACGCGCACGCCGTGTCCACGCTGATGCTCGGGCCGTGCCAGCCGAGGAAGTAGGACAGCCGCCCGGAGAGCGGGAAGAGCGTGATGCCCGAGGCCAGGTGCCCGTCCAACTGGTCGTAGGGCAGCCCCTCGATCTCCAGCGCGTAGTCCACCGAGCTGGCGCCGATGTAGACCCCGCCGTTGCCCCGCCGCAGCGGGGTGGGGTCGATGTTGGCGTTCTCCAGCGCCTCCCACGCCGTCTCCAGCAGTAGGCGCTGCTGCGGGTCGACGTAGTGCGCCTCCTTCGGCGAGATGTTGAAGAACTGCGCGTCGAACTGGTCGATCTCGTCGAGGAAGCCCCCGCCGGCCATCCGGATCTTGCCGCGCTCGTCCTCGCCGGTGGCGGCCAGCCCCGCCACGTCCCACCGGTCCTCGGGCACCGGGCCGATCCCGGACCGCCCCTCGCGCAGGAACTCGGCGAACTCCTCCGGCGTGCGGCTGCCCCCGGGGAAGCGCAGTCCGATGCCGACGATCGCGATCGGCTCGTACTTCTCCAGCAGCAGGCTGCGGATGGTCTCGTTCTGCTGCGCGATCACCTCGTGCGCGGCGCGCAGCCGCTCGGTCGCGGTCCCGTTGGCGGTCGTCTCGGGCACGGGTCGGTCTCCCCTCACCGGTCGGCCTGGCGTCAGCGCCGGTACAGGTCGTCCAGGACGTCGGCCCAGCGGGTCGGGCCGCCGACCGTCCCGTCGGCCGTCCCGCTGGTCGGCGCCGCGCCCGGCGTGGCGGACGACCCCGCGCCTCCTCCGAAACCGGCCACGGCGGCGGGAACGGCCCCGGCCGGTGCCGGTTCGGGTGGCGGCGCGAACACCTCCGGCAGCACGTCCTCGGTCAGGTGGGCCAGCAGCTGCCCGACCGTCGGCCGGTTGAACAGCAGGTTGGCGTTGATGCCCCGGCCCAGCAGTCCCTCCAGCCGCTGCTTGATGTCCGTGATGCGCAGCGAGGTGAGCCCGAGGTCGAAGTAGCTGCCGTCCAGCGGCAGCTCCTCGTCGTCGGTCATCAGCAGAGTGGCCTTGAACTCCCGGACCACCAGCGACTCGAGCGCCTCCCGCCGCTCCGGCAGTGGCAGGGCCCGCAGGTCCTCGACGGTCGCGCTGAAAGGGGCAGTCTCCGTCACGGCGTTGGCCTCCGTCGCCTCGGTGCTCGTCGTCCGACCGGCGGCCGCCGCATCCGGATGCGGTGCGCTCGCCTGGTCAGCGATTCAAGCCAGCCCGCCTGACGCCGCCCTGACAGCCGACTGATCAGCGGGAGCCGAGCAGGGCGGGGCGTCTCCGGTGAGGTGCCCTGCCGGACGTCTCAAGGTCCCGCCCGGCGGCGGGACAGTTTCCACGTCAGGCGGGCAGGTCGGCCTCAGGCGGGCAGCAGGTCACGGACGGCGGCGGCGGTGCCGGCGTCCGCCGGCAGGAACGACTCGATGGTCAGCTCCGCGACGGTGATGTCCAGGGGCGTGCCGAACGTGGTCACCGTGCTGAGGAAGGCCAGCTCGCGGTCCCGGTGGCGGACGCGCAGGGGCACGACGATGTCGCCGGGGCCGGGCACCTCGAACTCCGGCTCCTGGTCGTCGCACGGGTAGCCGCGCAGCTCCCGGTAGAGGCCCGCCAGCTCGGGGTCGGCGGTCAACGCGACGTGCCGGCGCAGCCGGCCCAGCAGGTGCGCCCGCCACTCGCCGAGGTTGCGGATCCGCCTGGCCAGCCCGTCCGGGTGCAGGCTCACGCGCAGCACGTTCACCGGCGGGGTGAGCAGATCGTCGGCGATCTCGTCGGTGAACACCGACAGGCTGCGGTTGGCCTCCACGAGGTTCCAGTGCCGATCCAGCGCCGCCGCCGGGTAGGGCTCCTGCCCGGCGAGCACCTGCCGCACCGCGCCGCGCACCGCGGCCAGCTGCGGGGCGTCCAGCGCGGTCTCGGCGTACACCGGGGCGTAGCCGGCGGCCAGCAGCAGCGCGTTGCGTTCGCGCAGCGGCACGTCCAGCTGCTCGGCCAGGTGCAGGACCATGTCCCGGCTGGGCTTGGACCGCCCGGTCTCGACGAAGCTGAGGTGCCGGGTCGAGATCTCGGCCTGGTTGGCCAACTCCAGCTGGCTGAGGCGGCGACTCTCCCGCCAGTGGCGGAGCAGCTCGCCCACCGGCACGGGCAGTTGGCCTACTTGCGTCACGTCGTCCTCACCGTCCGGAATGGTATGCGGGGAGCGCGGGCGCCGCCAGCAGCGCGCGTCGAACGTGTCCCGGCCCACGCCGCCGGACCCCACGCGCCGGAGCCGGTGGGGCACTCCCGTCCGTGCGCACCCCTGCGGCGCCCGTCAGCTCCGCGTCAGTGTGCCATCAGCCGCGCGCCGTTACCTGGAGCGACCGCACCGCCGAGGGAGGTTCCACGATGCCGCGCGCCGTCACCGCGCCCGGGGGCAGCCATGACTGACGTCACCGTGGCGCGTCCGGGCGCCGCACCGGCCCCGGTGCCGTCCATCGGGGCGCGGCTGGACCGGCTGCCGATCGGGCCGACCCACCGCACGGTCACCCTGGTCGTGGGGCTGGGGCTGTTCTTCGACTTCTTCGACAGCAACCTCTCCGGCACGATCTCCAAGGTCCTCCAGGCCGAGTTCGCGGTCAGCGGCACGTCGCTGAAGCTGGTGCTGGCCTCGGCGTTCGTCGGCCAGTTCGTCGGCGCGGTGTGGCTGGGCCGGCTGGCCGACCGGGTGGGCCGGCGCCGGGCCTTCCTGATCAACCTCGGCATCTACTCCTTCTTCACGCTGCTCGGCGCCTTCTCCCCGAACGCCGCCTGGCTCATCGTGACCCGGTTCCTGGCCGGCATCGGCATCGGGGCCGAGCTGGCGCTGTCGGACTCCTACCTCTCCGAGCTGCTGCCCGCCCGCAAGCGGGGACGCTTCATCGCCTGGGCCTACACGATCGCCTTCTGCGGGGTGCCGGCGGTCGGCGTGGCCGCGCTGTGGTTCGCCCCCCGCATGGTGCTGGGCATCGACGGCTGGCGGTGGCTGTTCGTGCTCGGCGCGCTCGGCGCCGTCGTGGTGTGGGTGCTGCGCCGCCGGTTGATCGAGTCGCCGCGCTGGCTGGCCGCCAACGGCCGGGTCGCCGAGGCCGAGGCGCTGGTGTCCCGGATGGAGGCCGAGGCGGGCCTCACCGGGCGGCCGGCGCAGTCCGGTTCCGCCGGATGGCCCGGGGAGCCCGGCCCCGCCGGGCCGGTCGGGGCGGCGCGCCCGGTGGGCTCGCCGCGGCTCGGGCTCGGGCTGCTGTTCCGGCCGCCGTACCGGCGCCGGACCGTGATGCTGTGGATCCTCAGCATCCTGTCGGTGACGGCCTACTACGGCTTCGGCACGCTGGCGCCCCAGGTGCTGGCGGCCAAGGGCTACGGGATCGTGCAGGGCCTGGCGTACACGGCGGTGGCCTTCGTCGGCTACCCGCTGGGGTCGCTGCTGTCCGTGCCGCTGATGGACCGCGTCGAGCGCAAGGTGCTGCTGGCCGGCTCGGCGGCCGCCATGGCCGCCTGCGGAATCGGGTTCGGCCTGGCCGGCTCCGGCCTGGCGGTGGCCACCTTCGGCATCGGCTACACGCTGCTCAGCAACGTCTTCGCCAACGCCTCGCACGTCTACCTGGCCGAGCAGTACCCCACCGAGGTGCGCGCGTCGGCGGCCGGCGCGCGCACCTCGGTGGGGTACTGCTCGGCCAGGTAGACG
>DATMJT010000195.1:0-4820 GCA_035553735.1 Pilimelia sp. | reverse complement strand
GGGTGTCGCCACTGAACCCGTGGCCACGCCTCGCCCCGCCGACGCACCACGCGTCCCCGACCGTCCACGCCAACCGTCCTTCCGCCGCGCCCACGCGCGGACACCAAAGGATCAACGAGAAACGGTATGAGGAGGTTTCGGCGGTTTTCGGCGGTTGCCCGGCCGGCAGCGTAACGCAGCTCTCACCGGCGCGCGCGGCGGCTCCATTGACCTGAACCATAGTTGAAGTTGCAGGCTGTGCACGGACGCACCGTCCGGACTGGACCGGGGACGGCCCGGTCCGTCCATCCTGGAGGAGACTCACGTGACCGAACAGCGTTACCGCCTGGCGGTGATCGTCGGCAGCACCCGCGAGGGCCGGTTCGCCGACCGGATCGTCGCCTGGTTTCTCGACCAGGCGACGCCGCGCACGGACATCGAGCTGGACCTCATCGACCTCGCCGAGGTGGGGCTGCCGGCGGTGCACCGCAGCGGACCGGACCCGGCGGTGGAGGAGTTCAACCGACGGGTGGAGGCCGCGGACGCCTTCGTGGTGGTGACCCCGGAGTACAACCACGGCTACCCGGCCGCGGTGAAGTTCGCCCTCGACTCGGTGGGCACGGGCTTCCGCGGCAAGCCGGTGGGCTTCGTCTCCTACGGGGGCGTCTCGGGCGGCCTGCGCGCCGTGGAGCAGCTCCGCCTGGTCTTCGTGGAGCTGCACGCCGCGCCGATCCGGGAGAGCGTGAGCTTCGCGCTGGCCTGGAACCAGTTCGACGACGACGGCGCGCACCGGCAGCCGGAGACCGCCAACGCGGCGGCCAAGGCGCTGCTCGACCAGCTCAGCTGGTGGGCGCTCGGGCTGAAGGAGGCCCGGGCGCGCCGCCCGTACGGGGGCTGAGCTGGTCCGCGGTCCCTTTGCTCTGCTTGCCGTGCGGAGACCGCCCGCCGTCCGGATCCGGACGGTCGGCCGCTGCCTGGCGGGAAAGGACGCCGACGTCGGACAGCGGACGGCCACCGCTGCCCATCGGGAAGCAGGGCAGAGGGACCGCCACACCAACGCCCCGACACACGGCCGCCGCGGCCTACCGGGAAGCGGAGCAGAGGGCCGCGCCAGGCCACCGCCGTAGCCGGCCTGCGGGGGCCGCCGGCGAAGCCGAAGCCGCCGTCCGCCCGCTCAGCCCAGCGTCCACACCGTGGTCCGCTTCACCGGCGCGTCCTCCAGGCTCGGCGCGACGGGCACGTCGTAGGCGGCCACCGCGCGCAGCGCCGCCCGCGGCAGGTACGCCCGCCCCGGGTCGCCCACCAGCACCCGCGCCCCGGCGGCCGCCGCCCGGCGCAGGAACGGCAGGACCCGCTCCGCCATCGGCCGTCGGTAGAACACGTCCCCGGCGCACACCACCTCGGCGCCGCCCGCGTCACCGGCCAGCAGGTCGCCTTCCTCGACGGTGACCGGCACGCCGTTGAGCGCGGCGTTGCGGCCGATCGCGGCCACCGCGTCCGGGTCGATCTCGTTGGCGCGCACCGCGGCCGCGCCGGCCCGGGCGGCGGCGATCGCGACCAGCCCGGAGCCGGCGGCCAGGTCCAGCACCGGACGGTCGCGCACCAGCTCGGGGTGGTCCAGCACGTACCGCGCCACCGCCTGCCCGCCCGCCCACGGGAACGCCCAGAACGGCGGGGACAGCTGTCGGCCCCGCACCGCCTCCAGCGCCTCCCACAGCGCGACGGCGTCCCGGGCCTGGAACAGGCGCACCTCGGGCACGAACGGCACCGGGCCGGCGGCGGTGTGCGCGCCCACGGCCTGCGCCACGCCCCGCGGCACCGTCACAGGACGACCGGCTGGACCTCGCCGAGCCCGGTGGCGGCCAGCTCAGCCCGGACCGCGGCGGCGTCGCCCTCCACCACCAGCACCAGGCCGTCGGGGTGCAGGTGGGCACCCGCGGCCCGGGACACCTCGGCCACCGACGCCCCGAGCAGCTGCTCCCGCAGGCGGGGGTAGTGGTCGTCGGGCAGCCCGTGCACGACCAGCGTGGCGAGCGCGGCCGCGATGGCGTCCGGGGTCTGCATCTCCACCGTGAGCTGACCCGCGCGGTAGGACCGGGCCACCGCCAGCTCCTCCTCGGTGACCCCCTCGGCCTGGGTCCGGGCGATCTCGGCGACCGTGTCCACCAGCGCGGGGGCGGTCACCGCGGTCTGCACGGCCGAACTGACCGTGAACCGGCCGAACCGGCGGCGGGCGGCGAACTCGCCGCGGATGCCGTAGGTGTAACCGCGCACCTCGCGGATCAGGTGGTTGAGCCGGGACGTGAACGCGCCGCCCAGGACCACCCCGGCCAGGGACAGCGGCACGTGGTCCGGGTGCGCCCGGTGCGGGGCGAGGTGCCCGACCCGCAGGGTGGACTGCACCGAGCCCGGGCGGTCCACCAGCAGGATCCGCCGCGCCGCGGACGGCACCAGCGGCAGCGGCGCGGCCGGCGCGGCCGGCTCCCCCGCCGCGTCGGCGAACGCCGCCGCGCCCAGCGCCGCCAGGTCCAGCCGGTCCAGGTCGCCGGCGACCAGCAGCACCCCGGGCGGGCGCAGCCGCTCGGCGTGGAAGCCGGTGATCTGCTCCACCTGCAGCGCGGCCACCGAGGCCGGGTCGCCGTACAGCGGGCGGCCGATCCGGTGGCCGGCGGGGAACAGCGCCGCCCGCAGCGCCGCGTCGGCCCGCGGCCCCGGCGACGCCCACTCCATCCGCAGCGCGGTGGCCTCGTCGTCGCGGACCCGCCGCACGTCGTCGCCGGCCAGCGCCGGGGTGCGCACCGCCTCGGCCAGCAGCGCCACGGCCGGGGCCAGCCGGTCCACCGGCGCCTGCACGCCGACGCGCAGGGCGTCCCAGTCCAGGGCGGTGAACAGCTGCGCGCCCAGGCCCTCCAGCGCCAGGGCGAACCCGGTCGCGTCGCGGCGCGCCGTGCCCTCTTCGATCGCCTTGGCCACCACGGCGGCCACGCCGGCCAGCTCCGCCGGCTCGCGACCGGCCCCGGCGTCGAGCAGCAGCGCGGCCACGGCCAGCGCCTGGCCCGGCAGGTGGGCGGCCACCACCTGGCCGCCGCCGGCGTCGAGCCGCAGCACCGGCGGGAAGGTGTACGGGCGCGGCGCGGCCGGGGCGGGCCGCTGGGACACCAGGGCGGCGGTCGGGAACGCCTCGGTCATGCGGGGATCTCCTCGTCCGGGCGGGTGCCCGCGGCGGCGTCGGCGCCGGCGGGCGGGTCCTCGGGCACGTAGGTGAGGATCACCCGGCGGTCGGCGGCCAGCGCCTCACGGCAGACCCGGGTCACCTCCTCGGCGGTCACGGACAGCCAGGCCGGGAGCCGCTCACCGGCCAGCGCCGGGTCGCCGAACTGGGTCGCGTACCGGCTCAGCAGGTCGGCGCGCCCGGCGAGCGTGGCCACCTGGCGCCACCAGCTCGTGGTCAGCAGCGCCCGGGCCCGGTCCAGCTCGGCGTCGGTGACCCCGTCGGCGGCCAGCTCCTCCAGGACGGCGACCAGTCCGGCCTCCAGCTCGGCCGCGCCGACCCCGGGGCGGGCCGAGGCCGTGAGGATCAGCGGCGCGGGCGCATGCGCCAGGTCCACCCCGTACGCGGCGACGTAGTCGGGCTGGGCC
Organism: Pilimelia sp.; assembly: GCA_035553735.1. GTDB lineage: Bacteria > Actinomycetota > Actinomycetes > Mycobacteriales > Micromonosporaceae > DATMJT01. The sequence goes on along the minus strand of DATMJT010000195.1, from coordinate 1,202 downwards.
AGCCGGGCGCCGTCGGCCAGCCGCCGGTAGAGCCGGCTGCCCCGGCCGTTGCCCAGCACCGCGGCGAGCACCGTGACGGCGTCGTACTCGCGGCTGCCGAAGGGGTGGGTACGCGCGGCGAGGTAGACCCGCGGCGCGGGCACGTCGGCGACCACGGTCTCCCGGACCGCGCCGCCCGGCGGGGGCGGGTCCGCGCCGTCCGGGGGCGGCGGGATGTCCGACCGCGGCGGAATCCCGCCGAAGTACCGCCGCGCGAGATCCACCACGGCGGCCGGCGTCACGTCACCGGCCACGGTGAGCACCGCGTTGTTCGGCGCGTAGTAGGTGCGGTGGAACGCCCGGAAGGTGTCCAGGTCGGCGGCGTTCAGGTCGGCCATGGAGCCGATCGTGGCGTGGTGGTACGGGTGCCCGGGCGGGTAGAGCATCGGCAGCAGGCGCAGCCAGGCGTCGCCGTACGGGACGTTGTCGTAGCGCTGGCGGCGCTCGTTCTTCACCACGTCCCGCTGGTTGTCCAGCGTCTCCTGGGTCAGCGCCGGCACGAGCCCACCCATCCGGTCCGCCTCCAGCCACAGCGCCAGCTCGAGGTGCTCGACCGGTACGGTCTCGAAGTAGTTGGTCCGGTCCGGGTTGGTGGTCGCGTTGAGCGAGCCGCCGGCGCCCTGGACGAGCCGCATGTGCTCGGTCTTGGCGACGTTCACCGAGCCCTCGAACATCAGGTGCTCGAACAGGTGCGCGAACCCGGTCTGTCCCTCCGGTTCGTGCCGGGAGCCGACGTCGTACCAGAGGTTCACCGCGGCCACCGGCACGGTGTGGTCCTCGCTGACGATCACTCGAAGCCCGTTGTCGAGCCGTGCGGCCTCGATCGGCCAGGGATACCCGGTCATACCCCCATCTTCGCCGGTGCACCGCCCGGCCCGATCACCGGCTCCGCCCGGACCGATCACCCGCCCGCCCGGACCGATCACCCGGCCGCGCCCGGCCCGGCGTGGGGCGCCCGTACCGGGCCCCGCGCGGCCGGGCCCGGGCCCGCGGCGTCCGCGCCGGGGCTGGCCGCGATCCGGTCCACCGAGACGCCGGTGGTGCGGTCGCCGAGCAGCAGCACGTCGGCCACCAGGACGGCCACGCAGCCGGCCACCACCACGAACAGCCAGGTGGCGCCGCCGGCGTACAGCACGGGCAGCAGGACGAAGGGCACCGCGGCC
>DATMJT010000194.1:0-3157 GCA_035553735.1 Pilimelia sp. | reverse complement strand
GAGGCCGTCGTGGCCAAGCTGCCGAAACGGGAACGGCCGGCGCCCCGCTGACCGACGGCGGCGGCCCGGAGTCCGGGCCGCCCGCCGGCCGGTCGCGGCGCCGGCCGCGGCGACACGCTCAGGCGCCGGATGCCTCCATCTGCTCGCGCAGGCTACGCGGCCGCATGTCCGTCCAGACCTCGTCGACGTACGCCGAGCACTCCTCCTGGGTGCCCTCCTTGCCGACCCGGTGCCAGCCGGCGGGCACCTCGAGCCCGAGCGGCCACAGCGAGTACTGCTCCTCGTCGTTGCGCAGCACCTCGTAGCGGGCGTTCTCATCCATCGTGGACCCCTTCTGTCGTCCGTGCCGGAACCGGCTCCTCATTGCCCTCGACCGCTGGCCGGGGAAACCTCCGCAGGGTGGGGCTCACCGTGACCACCACGGTCACCACCGCGATGCCCAGTGCACAGGCGAGCACCGCCTGGGTCGGCGAGAGGGCGGCGGCCAGCAGTCCGCCCAGCACCGGACCGACCGCACCCGCCCCCCCGGTGACCAGTCCGACGACGCTGCCCAGCCGGCCGCGCAGCGCGTCGGGTGTCATGGTCAGCTGACTGCTGATGATCACGGTGTTGGCCGTCGGTGGCAGCAGCGCCATCGCGGCGAACAGCGCGCCGGTGAGGTACCCGCCCTCGGTGAACACCGCCAGCGGCGTGAGTGCGGCCAGCGCCCAGAACACCAGCGCGATCGCCAGGTACGGGCTCAGCACCCGCTGCAGGTACGGCGCGAGCAGGGCGCCGACGATGCCGCCGACGCCGAGCATGGCGGCCATCACGCCGATCTCACCGGCCGGCACGCCGCGCCGCTCGGCCAGCACGATGACCACGATGTAGAAGGCGCTGAAGAACAGGTTCAGCACGACGGCGCACAGCGCGGTCACCCGGATGTGCCGGCGACTCCACACCCACCGCAGGCCCTCGGCGATCTCGCGCCCCAGGTGGCGCACCGGCGCGGGTGGCGCCGCGGGGCGGCGCGGCACGCGCAGGAAGCACAGCGCGACGAACGCCACCACGTGGGTCAGCAGGTCCACCAGGAACGGCACCACCCGCCCCACCGCGAACAGGAACCCGCCGGCCGCGGTGCCGGCGAGCTGCCCCAGCGAACTACGCGCCGAGTTCAGGGCCACCGCGGTGGGCAGCTGGGCCTGCGGAACGATGGTGGCCAGGGCAGCGTCCTCGGCGGGTTCGAACAGGGCGGTGGCCACGCCCAGCACCGCCGCCACGGCGACCAGGTGCCAGAGGCGCACGGCGTCCCACCACACCGCCAGCACCAGGGTCGCCAGCGCCGCGGCCTGGGCCGCCTCGCAGACCAGCATGACCCTGCGGCGGGGCCACCGGTCCACCAGCGCACCGGCCGGCAGCCCGGCCACCAGCTGGGCGGCGGCCACGGCGCCCAACACCAGGCCGGAGGCGGCCGCGGAGCCGGTGAGCGCCAGCACCAGCAGGGGCAGGGCGATCGTGGTGGCGTAGTGGCCGAACTCGGCGACCGCCTGGCCGGTCCACAGCAGGTGGTAGTCGCGGTTGCGGCTCAGCGGGACGGGGGTCACCGGTCCTCCCGGCAGTCCTGGGCGATGCGCCGCAGCGCCTCGGCGAAGGCGCCGGCGAGCGCGGTCACCGTGGCCTCGTCGTACCACGCCGGCTGGTAGTACCAGGAGAACTCCAGCTCGCCGCCGTGCACCGAGCCCACCACCTCCAGCGCCTGCCCGGTGCGGTCGGCCGGGTCGTGGTCCAGGCCGGGCGCCGGATGCGCGGCGTGGAAGAGGCTGGCCTCGGCCTCGGTGGAGCGGGCGTCCCACTGGCCGAGGTAGTTGAACACGATCTGCGGTCCGCCGCCGGTCCCGGCGAGCCGCTCGCGGACCTCCGGTGGGCCCAGTTCACGCAACGCGCTGAAGCCGAAGCCGTTGCCGGGTACGGCGCGCAGCTGCCGCCGTACGGACTTCACGACGGTGCGCCAGTCGGGCTCGTCGTCGGCCGGCACCTCCAGCGCCACCGGGAACATGGTGGTGAACCAGCCGACGGTGCGCGACAGGTCGACCCCGTCCAGGACGTCCTCACGGCCGTGCCCCTCCAACTGGACCGACACCCGGCCGCGCCCGGTCCACCGGGTGAGCGCCCACGCCAGGGCGGCCAGCAGCACGTCGTTGATCCGGGTGCGGTAGGCCCCGGGCGCGGCCCGCAGCAGTGCGTCGGTGTCCTCGGGGCTGATCGGCACGGTGACCGTGCCGGCAGGCGCCGCCGGAGCGCCGGGCGCCGGCTCGTGGTCCACCGGCAGGGCACCGGCGTCGGCCGCCGTCGCCCAGTAGTCCAGCTCGGCGTCCAGCGCCCCGGAGGCCACGTGCTGCGCCAGCCGGGTCGACCACTCCTGCACCGACGTGGTCTTCGCGCCGAGCCGGACCGGTCCGCCGCCGGCGGCCTGCCCGTACCCGGAGTCCAGGTCGTCCAGCAGGATCCGCCAGGACACCCCGTCGACGATCAGGTGGTGGGCCACCAGCAGCAGGTACGGCCGCCGGCCGGCTCCGCGGTCGAACAGCACCGCCCGCAGCAGCGGCCCCCGGCCCAGGTCGAATCCGGCGTGCACCTCGTCGGCGATCTTCTCCATCGCCGCCGCCTGCGCCTCCTCGTCGCCCTCGGGCAGCGCGTGCACGGTGAGCGCGTCGAGCGGCTCGACCGGCCCGTACTCCTGCCGCCACTCCTCGCCGTCCCGGGTGAACCGGGCCCGCAGCGCGTCGTGCTGGGCGAACAGCGCCTCCACCGCCCGGCGCAGCGCGTCGAGGTCCAGCCCGTCGGCCAGCTCCAGCATCACCGCCTGGTTGAAGTGCCGGGGGTTGATCCGGTGGGTGGCGAAGAACCAGCGCTGGATCGGGGTCAGCGGCACCTCCCCGACGACCGGGGCGTCCTGCGCGTCGGCGCTCTCCTGGACCGTGACGCCGGCAAGCTCGGCGACGGTCTGGTGCTGGAACAGCTCCTTGGTGCTGAACCGCAGGCCGGCCTGGCGGGCGCGGGAGACCACCTGGATGCTCAGGATCGAGTCCCCACCCAGCTCGAAGAAGTTGTCGTGCCGGCCGACCCGCTCCACCCCCAGCACATCGGCCCAGATAGCGGCCAACGCCTGCTCCACCGG
>DATMJT010000193.1:0-2995 GCA_035553735.1 Pilimelia sp. | reverse complement strand
CTATCCTCACCGGCCGCTGGCGCACCCTGCGCCACACCACCGCCAGCCCAAGCAAACTCGGCGACATCGTCCGCGCCGCCCTACACCTCACCCACTTCGAATACCGATACCTACCGCATCCTTGCTGAGATCACCTCACTGCACCGAGGTGAAAGTGGATTACCGGCGCGGGCGGGTCGTCACCACCCCGCTGGCCGGCGTGTCGTTCACGGTGGACCACCGGCCGGTGGCCGTCGTCGGGCCCAGCGGGTCGGGCAAGTCCACGCTGCTGCGGGTGCTTGCCGGGCTGCAGCCGCCCGACAGCGGGTCGGTCACCATCGACGACGACCCGGTGCTCGCGCGCCGGGACGAGGGCACCACGGACCCGCGCGTCTCGTTCATCCACCAGGATCACCGCCTGGTGGAGTTCCTCACCGTGGCAGAGAATCTGCGACTCGCCGCCGAACTGCGCGGCGTCCAGCCGGACGACGCCACGATCCGGGCCAGGCTCGCGGAGGTGGGCCTGGCCGATGCCGGGCGGCGCTGGCCGGCCACCCTGTCCGGCGGGGAGCAGCAGCGGGTGGCGATCGCACGGGCCCTGGTGTTGCGCAGCCGCGTCATCCTCGCCGACGAACCCACCGGGTCGCTGGACGCCGACAACAGCGCGGTGGTCGCGGATCTGCTGGTCCGGGCGGCGCATGGCGGCGACGCGCTGGTCGTGGTGGCCACGCACGACCGCGACGTGGCCGCGCGGATGGGTCGACGGCTGATGCTGCGGGGCGGTGCGCTCTCCGAACTGGCGGTCGACGAGGGGGTCGCGTGACCCGCGGGCGCCTCCTGCGTCGACTGCTCCGGGCCCGGGTCCGGCAGGTCGGCGCCCTCGTCGCCCTCGGCGCGGTCGGCGCGACGGCCTTCACCACGCTGGCGGTGTACCGCGCCTCGACGGCCGGTGCGATCGCGGATGGCATCCGTGCCGACCACGCGGGCCACGCGTTCACGGTCCAGGCGCTGGATCCCTCGTCGGCTCCGGTCCTGACCGCCCGGAGCGACCTCCTGCCGGTGTGGACAGGCCGGGGCAGCGTCGCGTCCGCGACCGGGCAGGTCCCGGTCTCGGTCCGCTTCGTCACCTCGACCCGAGCCGTGCCCGGCGCGATGCGCGCCGGTCGCCCGCCGCACGCGGCGGGGGAGGCGGCCCTGTCCTCCGCCGCGCGGTCGGCGCTCGGCGTGGCGGTGGGCACGACCGTCGAGGTGGTGGACCAGGCCAGCGGCGAACGGACCGCCGTGCGGATCACCGGTGAGACCTACCACCCGGCGGTACGGGACGAGGCCACGGTGACGGTCTTCGCTGCCCGGGGCCGCGACGGGCCGGCGGTCTGGTTGACCGATACCGATCCGTTCACCGACGGCCAGCTCAGGCCGCTGCTGGACCGGCGGCAGATCAGTGCGCGGACGGTGGCGATCCTGGCCGCCGAGGAGCGGACCACGGCGCTGGCGACGCTCCAGGCCGCGCTGCGGTACGCGCCCGCCGCCCTCGCCGTCCTGGTGGTGTGCCTGGCCGGGGTCCTTCTCGCCGCGCTGCGTCGCGAACGGCGCCGGGACGTGGCCGCGTTGGTCGCTGCGGGGATGCCCACCGGTGCGGCGTGGTGGCTGCTGGTCCGGGCGGCGTGGATCGCGCTGACCGGCGGCGTGCTGGCCGGGGTCGGGGCGAGCCTGGTCGTCGGGTACCTCGCCCGCGACACGCTGTCCCGCCCGGTCAACCAGGACTGGCAGTCGATCAGCGTGCCGTGGGCCGGCGCACTGGCCTTCGCCGCGCTCGTGCCCGCGGCCTGTTGCCTGGCCGGGTGGCTGGCGAGCCGGGCGCCCCGCCGGGACGATCCGGCTCCGGCACCGGCTGCCCGCATGCGCTGGACCGGCGCTTCGCTCGCGGCCGCCGGCACGCTCGGATGGCTGCTGATGCTGGCCGACGTCGTGCCCGCCGAGGGGGCGGTGGCGGCCGGCGCGGCCGTCACCGCCGGGTTCGCCGTGTGCCTGGCGTGGGTCTCCGCCACCCGGGCCGGGCCGGCGGTGGCCCGGCTGGTTGCCGAATCGGCCCGGCCGCTGACCGGGGTGGCGATTGTCGCCGGCATGGTCGCGTTCTTCGCCGGGTACTACGGCGCCAGCCAGACCCACACCTCGCTCGTCGGCGAGGCCACGTCCTTCCCAGTTCAGCCCTCCCGGTCGATGCTGCTCGACGGGCTGAACGCCGGCACCCGCGCTGCGCTGCAGGCGGAGTACCGCCGGCTCGGCGGCCGGGCGACCGCGTACTACCTCACCCCCGTGGAGACCGCCCACACCATCCGGGCGACCAGCCCGCGGATGATCGAGTGCTACGAGCAGCGGCGGCCCGAGGATCCCGGCACCCTGCTGCCCGACTGCGGACCGCGGCGGACCATGGTGCCGATCGCCACCGTGGGCCTCACCAAGGACCCCGCTGCGGCCGACGTGGTGCAGGCGGATCCGGCGCTCGTCGAGGGCGGTCGGGTGGGGGTCCTCGACTTCGCCGTGCCGTCGTCGGAGATCACCGCCTCGACGGTCCTGCCGGCGCGACCGACCGAGGGGCTGGGTGGCAACCTGCCGGCGTTGGTCGTGGGGGTCGACTCCCCGGCCGCCCGGCAGCTGCGGCTGCGCCCCTCGGGCGCCGAGTCCCTGGTGTTGCTCGACTTCGGATCGCTGCCGCCCCGCGCACAGGCGGCCATGCGCAGCGCCGCGTCCAGACTCGCCGCCACGGCCCTGGTCAACGAGGACCGCGGTTTCGACGACGGCGGACGCCGGGCCATCGCCACCGCGGTGGCCATCGCCGGGGCCGGCATCGGGGTGCTCCTGCTGACCGCCGCCGGCGGGTCGTTCCTGGCGGCACAGCGCCGGCTGCGTCGGCTGCTCGGCCACCTCGGCCTGGGCCGGCGGCGCCGCCGCGCCCTCGGCATCCGAATGCTGCTGCCCGCCCTCGCCACGCAGCTGGTCGCGTTGGCCGCAGCTC
>DATMJT010000192.1:0-8155 GCA_035553735.1 Pilimelia sp. | reverse complement strand
GCACACCGACGAGGGCCTCCGGGCCGCCGACCGGGTCCGCCGCGAGTGGCCGGGCACGGGCATCCTGCTGCTGTCGCAGTACCTGTCCGCCGCGCCGGCGCTGGCTCTGCTGGACAGCGGGCCCGGGGGCGTGGGCTACCTGCTGAAGGACCGGGTCGCCGACATTGCCGAACTGACCGAGGCCGTTCGCCGCGTCGGCGGCGGCAGCACCGTGCTCCACCCGGAGCTGGTGCGGCGGCTGATCCACCGGCCAGCGCGGCCGGTAGTCGGCGAGGCGCCGATGCCGCGGGCGGCCTCCTGGCCGGACGCGTCCTCGACCAGGACCCGGCACCAGGGACCAGGTTCGCCGTGCCCGGTGCAGGCGGGGCGAGTTCCGTCGCGCCCCTGAGGCGGTGTTGTCAATCTGCTGACACCTCGGCCGACACCTGCCATGGAGGGCCGACGATGAGGACGTAACAGCCGCGTTGCGCCCGGACATGCAGAGACCGGATTGATCCTGAGCGAACGTGCGGCGACGTCCAATAGCGGAGGACCCATGGCAATCAGGGACATCTACGTGAGCGGCGACGGCAACGACGCGCTCGACGGCGCGCGATGGGAGGATCGGGTCAAGACCTTCTCCAGGGCGCGGGCGCTGGTAAGGGACGTCCGCTTCCCGAATCAGGTCAGGTTCCTGATCGGACAGTTCAACATGTCGCGCGGCACCGGGTTCGGCCAGCAGCTCGGCACCGGCACCGCCGGTGGGCTCGACATCGCGGACGGCTGGTCGATGAGGGCGGTCGACCCCGGCCTGCCCTGGCACTTCACCGATCTGGACGTGCTCAATGCCCCGGCGGACTTCGTCAAGGTCTACCGGGAGACGAACGGCAGCTACAACGCGCACACGGCCGACTGCCCGGACATCGAGAACAACAACGGCGCCCCCCGGGGCGCCTTCACCGGGATCTGGGTCACCGCCAGGGATGTCGCCGGCCCGGCGCCCCTGTACCGGGTGGCTCGGGTGTGGCGAGGCGGGAATCCGCTCACCATCAACAGCAGGTCCGCGGTCCCGTCGGCGTACGACCCGTACAACGAGATCTGGGAGGCGAGGGACTTCAGCACGCTGGGCAACGACGAGACCCATGTGTGGACTCAGCTCAGCCCGGGGACCCCGACCACGCCGCGCGAGGAATGGCCGGCGTCAGCCGGGCTCACCCCACCTCCGAAGGGCCGACGGGTGTACCTCTACTGTCCCAAGAGCAACCCGGCGACGGTGTGGGGTGGAATCACCATCCTGAGCCAGTGGTCCGCGGGCGCGCAGGGCCGCGACCTTGGCCTGATGACCATCCAGGCATCGAACGGGTGGCACGTCGAGGAGTCGGTGCGTGCGATCGGCGGTGGGATCATCGCCTTCAACGTGCTCGGCAACTGCACCGACGGCCGGTTCGAGGCCCGTCTCGACGTGATGAGCCCGTATTATCCGGTTGTCGAACTGGCCGCGCGCGGTACGGCCGACAGCTTCACCGCCATCGAGGTGTCACCTCGCTGGGACATGCGCGTGGTCGGCAAGCCGTACTACGAGTTCGACCCCAAACACACCACGGGACGGTCGGACGCGCTGCGGATCGCGGGCAATGCGAACGTGCGTGGCCTGCTCGTCCGCGGGCGGACCACCGACGGCGCACCGTGTTACGTCCGCGACCCTGGGCACGGGGCAGTCGTCCGCGCCATACCCAGCGCGGGCAAGGTGCTCGAGGAGCTCGTGATCGAGCGCGACTTCAGCGTGTACATGGGTGGCATGCAGTACCAGCGCGCATTCGGAATCACCGGGGACCGCAACTCCGTGAAGAACTGCACGATCGGCGGTCGGGTCTACGGGCAGAGCGCTCCGACACAGATCGACGGCGACGTGCGGATCATCGGCCTGGAGATCCACCATGGACATCAGCTCATCCCGGCCGCCCCCGACGGCGTCAGCGGATACCCCAGCCGGTTCAATGACCAGACGCGGGTGTGGAACAATCTGAGCACGAACGGCAAGAACCGCGACGCGGCTGGCCTGGTCGTGACCATGAGCGGCGCCATTGAGGTCCGCGACTGCGTGTTCAACTCGGTGCACGGGCCGGGCGTGATCGTCCAGCACTCCGGTGCCGTGCCTGTCGGTAGCTGCATCGTGGCGAACTGCACGTTCGTCAACAGCGCCGTCCCGGACAGCGAGCAAACCGCCGTCCTGATCGACACTCGCAACGATGCCTCTCCGGCGATCCGACTCGTCGACAATCTCGCGGTGGGCTATCGCAGCGACGGTGGGGCGCAGTGGACGAGCAACGGGAACACCCGGACCCCGATCGCGCTGGAGGACCTCAAGACCGCAACCCCCGGACCGAAGATCGCCGAGAACACCGGATGGCAGCGCGGTGACTTCACCACCTGCATCGGATGAGGCCACCATGTCCGCCGGAAAGCACGAGGAGGTCGCCATGCCGGATCACCACGAGACGTCCGCCGCGCCGCCAGCGCGTCAGGCCGTACCGACCGCCCCGGCCAGTCGCCGGGCGGTGCTGCGTACCCTGGCCACCGTTCCGGTCGGGGCGGCGCTGGCCGGCGCTGACCTCCTGCGCGCCGGCCCGGCCGCCGCGGCGCCACGCGACCTGCGCGCGGGGATGACCGGTGAGGAGGTACGGGAGCTGCAGATCCGCGTCGCCGGGTGGGCCGGTGACGGCGCCCGCAGGGGATTCCTCCCCATCACCGGGTCGTTCGACGCGGCGACCGAGGCGGCGGTCCGGCGGTTCCAACACGCGCACGGGTTGCCGGCCAACGGGATCGTCGGGCCGACGGTGCGCGCCCGGCTGACCGACCTGGAGGCGGCGGATGGGTCCACGATCCACTTCGAGTGGGCGCAGTTCGCCGACCCGGACGGCAGCGGCTTCACCGGGGGCGCGGTGGACGCGGCCACGGTACGGGAGAACGTGCGCCAACTGATGTACAAGCTCGAGGCGTTGCGACACAAGGCCGGGGGGCGGAACGTCGTCGTGCGCCGGGGCTTCCACGGCGCGGGCCGTGCGCCCTGCGGACGGAGTCCGGGTGTACGTCCCCCGGGCGCGGCCTCGGCTCGGGCGACCACCGCGCGCGGTGCCGGGTTGCACCGGTACGGCCTTGCCGTGGACGTCGTCGTGGTGGGCCAGTCGACATACTCGACCTACCGGATCGCCGAGACCTGCGGCTTCCCGGGACTCGGCTCGTACGTCCGGTCCTGGCTGCACTGCGAGAGTCGGGTGCAGGAGGGTCAGGCGTAGGTCACGGGCCGGCGGGGCTGGTGAGCAGCGCGGGCTCCCGGAAGGGTGGGAAGCGCGCTCCGGCGGTCCGCAGACGGCTCGGACGGTTCCCGACCCGCCGGGTGCGGGTGGGGTACCGGCGCCGGGCCGGGTGCCCGTATGATCTGCACGCCAGCGGTTCGCCCGGCCCCGGACACGGGGTGGGGCGTCGTAAGAGGGAACCCGGTGCGAGTCCGGGACTGCCCCGCAGCGGTGAGTGGGAACGACCGCCGTCATCAGGCACTGGACGCTTCGGCGTCCGGGAAGCGACGGCCACTAGGAGTGTGCCTCGGCGCACGCGCCCGCGAGTCCGAAGACCTGCCCCTGGTGCACGCGCCGCCGGCGCGTGCCGGTTCCAGGCCTCGTGGGACGGGCCTCGCCGATCGCGGACCGGGCACTCTCGCCCCGCTGTCGTCGCGCCCTTCCCTCCTCGGCCGCCGAACCGTAGCGGTGTCGCGCGAGGGGTGGCGAAATCGATGACCGTACCGCCCGGCCCGGGTGTGGTGGTGTGCCGTGGCTGCTGCTGCGGCGACGCCGCCAAACACCCGGACGTGGACCATGCCGACCACCTGCGTCGCCTGTCGGCGTCCTCGGCCTCGGCGGCGGGGCCACCGGCACGGGTGCGTGTCTCGGACTGCCTGGGCCCGTGTACCCAGGCGAACGTCGTCGTGGTGACCCCGGCTCCGGCGGCCCGTCGCCGTGGCGCCCGGCCGGTGTGGCTGGGGCTGGTCAACGACGACGGGGCGGTCGAGCTGCTCGACTCGTGGCTGCGCGCCGGCGGACCCGGCGCGGCGCCGCTGCCGGCGCCGCTGCACCTGCACCGATTCGACCCCCCGCCGAGGAGCACCCGTGTCCGCTGACCTGACCCCGCCGTACCGCCGCCGGGGCCGCGCCCGCGGCGTCGGCGCCCGCCTGCGCACCGCGGTGGCGGCCGCCGCTGTTGCCGCGCTCGCCGCCGGCGGCTGCGGCGGCGTGGTGCCCGCGGCGCCGACGGCGACGGCCGCGCCCACCCGGCTCACCATCGCCACGAGCTTCGCGATCAACGACCTCGACCCGCTGGAGAACGGTTTCTGGGCCCCGGAGTTCGGCTACGGTGCCCTGCTGCTCAAGCCGGTCAAGGGGGGCAGGCTGGAGCCGTGGCTGCTGGAGGCGCCGCCGGAGCGGACCGGCCCGACGGTGTGGACCCTGCGGCTACGGGCCGGGCTGGCCTTCCACAACGGTGCGGCGATCGACGCCGCGGCGCTGGCCGGGCTGCTCAGCTTCCACCTGGCCGAGAACCCGTCGGTCCGCCCGCTGCTGCCCGGCGCCACCGCCGCGGCGACCGGTCCGCTGACGGTCACGCTGAGCACCGCCAGGCCCACGTCGTACGTGCCGAGCCTGCTCGGCCACGAGTCCATGTTCCCGATCTTCGACCTGGCCGCCTACCGGCAGGTGCGGCGCAAGCCGGCCGCCGACCGCCCGGCCGCGCTGGTCGCGGCCCGGATCTGGTCCGGCCCGTACGCGGTCACGGCGCTGACCGCCGAGGCCATGTCGCTGGCCCCGGCGCCCGGGTACCGGCTGTCCACCCCCAGGCTGACCCACCTGACGGTGCGGTTCGTGCCCGACGCCCAGGCCCGGGTCCTCGCCGTCCGGCACGGCGAGGCCGACCTGGCCCTGTACCCGCCGACGTCGGCCGCGCGGGAACTGGCCGGACGCACCGACGCGTACTTCCTGAACCAGGCCGCCGGCACCGCCGCCGAGGGCTTCCAGCTGGTCCTCAACCAGCGGACCGGCCCGCTGGCCGAGGTCGCGGTCCGGCAGGCGCTGCGGTACGGCATCGACTACGCGCAACTGGCCACCCAGGTGCTCAACGGCCAGTACGACACCGCGGTGGGCTGGTACCCCGCCTTCCTGCCCTACGCGCGCCGCAACCAGACCACCGACGCGGGTCGGGCCAACGCCTCGCTGGACGCCGCCGGCTGGACCCGCGGCGCGGACGGCACCCGGTCCAGGGCCGGCAAGCCGTTGCGGATCACCGTGCTGACCTACCCGCAGCAACCCGATGCCAGGACCGTCGCCGTCGCGCTGCAGGCCCAACTGCGCGCGGTCGGCTTCGACGTGCAGGTGCGGCAGGTCGACGACATCACCGCCGCCGTGTCCCAGCCCGGCGGGTGGGACGCCGCCGTGCTCGGCAACGGCAGCCTCGACTGGACCCAGACCGACCCGGTGACCCCGATCATCAGCAGCTTCACCGCCACCGGCGACAACAACCACGGCGGCGTCCGGGACCCGGAGCTGGAGCGGCTGGCCGCCGAGCTGACCGGCACCACCGACCCGGCGACCCGCGACCGGCTGCTGGTCCGGGTGCAGCAGATCGTCGTGGAGGAGCGGGTCTACGGCGTGTACCTGGCCCGCAAGCGGGTGCCGGTGGTCGCCGCGCCGGCGCTGCGCGGCTACCAGGTGCCGCCGGTGGCGCTGCTGTGGGTCGACGCGTTCTGACCCGTCCGGGTGCCGACCGCCCGCCCGTGGCCGGCACCCGGACGACCGGCCGCCGGGCTGCCGGATCCCCGCCGGCCCGCCGCCGGGCGGCCGGTGCCGCCGCGGCGCTGGCCCGCCGGCTCGGACAGGCGCTGCTGACGCTGTTCGTCGGCAGCGTGCTGGTGTGGTCGCTGCTGGCCTGGGCGCCCGGGGACCCGGCCCGACGGGTGCTGGCCGCCAACAACATCCCGCACCCCACCGCCGCGCAGGTGCAGGCCAAGCGAGCCGAGCTCGGGCTCACCGGCCACCCGGCCGCCCGGTACGGCCGGTGGCTGGCCGGCGCGGTGCGCGGCGACCTGGGCACGTCCTGGGCCACCGGTCGGCCGGTGGCCGCCGAGATCGGCGCCCGGCTGCCGGCCACCCTGCGGCTGACCGCCGCCGCGGTCGCCGTGGCCCTGGGCCTGGCCCTGGTCCTCGGCGTGCTCGCCGCCATCGGCGGCCGGTGGGTGGACGCGGCGGTCCGCGCGGTGTCGGCGGGGGCGCTGGTGCTGCCCGGCTTCGTGCTGGCCCTGCTGCTCCTGCACGTGGTCGTGCTGCGCCTGGGGCACTTCCGCGTCGTCGCCGACGGCACCTGGAGCACCGCGCCGCTGCCCGCGCTCACCCTCGCCCTGGGCACCGCCGCCACCTGGTCGAGGCTGCTGCGCGCCGGCCTGCTCACCGCGCACGGCGCCGGCCACGTCGAGGTGGCGCGGGCGCGCGGCGCCGGCCGGCTGCGGATCCTGGTCGCCCACGACCTGCCGAATGCCGCGGTCCCGTTCCTCACCGCCGTCGGCACCGGCGTGGCGGCGCTGCTCGGCGGCGCCCCCATCATCGAGACCGTGTTCACCTGGCCCGGCGTGGGTCGCTACGCCGTGCAGGGCATCACCGCCCGCGACCTGCCCGTCGTGCAGGCGTACACCCTGCTGGCCATCTCGGCCTACGTCGCGGTCAGCCTGCTGGTCGACCTCGCCGTCACGCTCATCGACCCGCGCACCGCGGACCGGCGCGGGTGAGCACCGCCGTGCTGCGGCACCGCGGCGCCCGCGCCGGCGCCGCGCTGGCCCTGCTCGTGGTGGGCGCCGCGACGCTGGGCCCGTTGCTCGTCGGCCACGACCCCGACCTGCCCGACTACGCCAACCAGCTCGCCCCACCCGGCGCCGGGCACTTGCTCGGCACCGACCACGCCGGCCGCGACCAGCTGGCCCGCACCCTCGCGGGCGCCCGCACCTCCCTGGCGGCGGTCGCGGTCGTCCTCGTCCTCGCCACCGTGATCGGGCTCGTCGTCGGCGGGGTCGCCGGGTACGTCGGCGGCGCGGTGGACGCGGCCGTGGCACGCCTCATCGACGCGGTCCTCGGCCTGCCGTCGCAGGTCGTCGCGCTCGCCGTCGTGGGCGCGCTCGGCGTCGGCGCCGACAACCTCGTCCTGGCCCTGGTGGCCGGTGGCTGGGCGTACCCGGCGCGCATCGCCCGCGCGAGCGTCCTGGGCGCCCGGCGGCGCCCCTACGTCGTCGCGGCCCGGCTGGCCGGCATCCCGTCCTGGCGCGTCCTGACCGGGCACATTCTGCCCACCACCGTCGTCACCGTCCTGGTCGCCGCCGCCACCGGCGTGGGCGAGATCGTGCTGACCCTCGCCGGCCTGTCCTTCCTCGGCCTCGGCGCCCAGCCGCCGACCGCGGAGCTGGGCCAGCTCCTGGCCGACAGCCAGGGCTCGCTGACCAGCGCGCCGTGGCTGCTCGCCGGCCCGCTGACGGTCATCGCCGCCACCGTCGGGGCGAGCATGCTGCTCAGCGACGCCCTGCGTGACACCCTCGACCCCGCCACGCCGCGCCGCCGCTGGACCCGGGTGCCGGGCCGGCGTCGCACCGCCGCGGCGCCGCGCCCGCGGGGCCGGGCCACGGCCGCGCCGCCCGCGCGCCCGGCGGGTACGTCCACGGCCGGGCACGGCGCCGTGCTGACCATCGTGGACCTCACGGTGACCTACGCCGACGGCACCGTCGCCGCCGCGAACGTGACCCTCACGGTGGCCCACGGCGAGCGCCTGGCCCTGGTGGGCGAGTCCGGCTGCGGCAAGACGACCATCGCCCGCAGCATCCTGGGCCTGCTCCCGCCGGGCGCGGTCGCCACCGGCACCGTGCAGGTCGACGGTGCCGGCCCGGCCGGCGGCTCCGCCCGGCGCGGCCTGGTGGTGGGCTACGTCGCCCAGGACCCCTACGCCGCGTGCGACCCCGTGCGGTCCGTACGCCACCACGTCACCGAGGCCTGGCGCGCCCACCGTCGACGCCCGCCCCCCGGTGAGGTCACCCGCCGCGTCGCCGCCCTCGGCGTCCCCGACGCCGCCCGCCGCCTGCGGCAACGCCCCCACCAGT
>DATMJT010000191.1:0-9611 GCA_035553735.1 Pilimelia sp. | reverse complement strand
ATCCGCCGCCCATGGAGGCGACGCCGCAGAGCAGCGGCGAGCCGGCGCCCACGGTGGTCAGGATCCGCGCCGCGTCGCGGCCCCGCCACACCGGCGTGGCGAGCGCCGCGAACCACACCGCCAGCAGGATGCAGACCCCGGTCGCCAGCACCGCACCCGCGACGTTGGATCCCTGCTGCGCGGCCACCGCCCCGGCGCCCGCCCCGACGTTCTCGGCGGCCTCCGCGATCAGGTCGTGGTAGCGGATCGATCCCAGCAGCACGCCCGCCGCGGCGGTGAGGAGCACGGCGACGAGCGTCAGCTGGGTCGCGACCGCCCAGCGTACGGTCCGCGGCGGAGCCGGTGGACGGGCCGGCTGGTCCGCGCCCGAGGCACGCGGGCCGCGCGAGCGGCCCGAGGGCGGGTCCGGGCTCGGGTCCGCGTCGGGGCCTGGATTCGGGGTCACGATTGTGGATGCTAGGAACGCAGACGCTCCGCCGCGACGGCCGTCCGGCCGGTCCTCTCAGCCGGCCGCGGTCGGGGGCCGGCGGCGGGCGACCAGGACGGCGTCGCGGATCGTGACCTCGCGGCCCGCGTGGTCGGTCACGGCCCGCGGCCGGTCCTCGGCCGCCAGGATCTCCCAGCCGGCCGGGTCGAGCTCCGCCGCGACGTCCGCGGCGGTGAACAGCAGCTCCGGTACGTGCGGCCGGCGGGCCGTGGTCCACAGGTCGGACGGGTGGTGCCCGACGACCAGCAGGATGCCGCCCGGGGCCACCGCCGCGGCCAGCTCGGCCACCAGCTGCCCGCGCGACTCGGCCAGCAGGTGCACGAACTGCGCGGACACCAGGTCGTACCCGCCGGCGGCGGGCTGCCAGTGGCGCAGGTCGGCGTGGACCCAGTCGATGCGGGCCGCCACCTCCGCCCCGGCGGCCTCGGCGTGGGCCGCGGCCCGCTCCAGCGCGGTGGGGGAGATGTCCACCGCGGTGACGCGCCAGCCGCGCCGGGCCAGCCACACGGCGTCGGCGCCCTCGCCGCAGCCGGCGTCCAGCGCCCGCCCGGGGGGCAGGTCGGCGGCCTCGGCGACGAGCTGCGGGTTGGGCCGCCCGCTCCAGACCGCGTGGGCGCAGCGGTAGCGCTCCTCCCAGGCGTCCTGCTCGGCCATCGTGGCGACCCGCCGCCGGTAGGCGTCGACGGCCGCGCGGGTGTCCTCGGCAACCAGGTCGGCGTTGATCGCCGCCGCGGCGTTCAGGCCCGCCGCGGCGGCGCCGACCACCTGGCCGCGCACGTCGGCGACGTTGCCGGCCACCCACACCCCGGGTACGTCGGTGGCGCCGGACGGGTCGGCGGGGACCTGGCTGCCCACCACGTGCCCGCCGACCTCCACGTCCCGCGGCGCCAGCCCCAGCCCGGTGAGCGCGTCGACCCGGGCGGTGAAGCGGGGCGCCACCACGAGGGTGTCCAGCGCGACCCGCTCGCCGGAGGCCAAACGCACGCCGGTCAGCGCGTCGTCGGTGACCTCCAGCGCGGCGACCGGGCCGGGCACCACGGCGATGCCGCGGGCGGCGAGCCGCTCCGCCTCCTCGGCCTCGGGCGCCGCGACCCCGTGCCGCAGGAACAGCACGTGCGGGCTCCACTGCCGCCACAGGTGCGCCTGGTGCAGCGCCATCGGACCGGTGGCCAGCACGCCGATGCGCCGGTCGCGGGCCTCCCAGCCGTGGCAGTACGGGCAGTGCAGCACGTCGCGGCCCCACCGCTGCGCCAGGCCGGGCACGGCGGGCAGCTCGTCGACCAGCCCGGTGGCCACCAGCAGCCGCCGCGCCCGCAGCTCGGCGCCGCCGGCGAGCCGCACCAGGAAGTTGTCACCGTCCCGGACGGCCGTCTCCACCCGTCCGTCGCGGATCTCGGCGCCGTACCGGGCGGCCTCGGCGCGCCCGGCCGCCGTCAGCTCGGCGGGCGGGGTGCCCTCCCGGCCCAGGTAGTTGTGCACGTGCCCGGCGAGCGCGTTGCGCGGCTGGCCGGCGTCGACCACCAGCACCGAGCGCCGCGCGCGGGCCAGGGCCAGCGCCCCGCTGAGCCCGGCCGCGCCGCCGCCGACCACCACCACGTCGTACGCCTCGTCCACCGGCTGCCTCCGATCGTTCGCGTCGCGCCGCCCGCGCCGCCCGCCGCCGGTGAGCGGCGGCGCCGCCCCGACGCCCGCCACCACGGTGCACCGCGGCCCCCGGCGGCGCCAACTAGAGTTGCCGGAATGGCAAACGACGAGGCGGCCCTGGCAGCGGTCGGCCCCCGGCTGCGGGCGCTGCGCCAGCGCCGCGGACTGACCCTGACCCAGCTGGCGGAGCTCACCGGCATCTCGGTCAGCACCCTGTCGCGGCTGGAGTCCGGCGGTCGCCGGCCCACCCTCGAGCTGCTCCTGCCGCTGGCGCGGGCCCACCAGGTGCCGCTGGACGAGCTCGTCGACGCCCCGGCCACCGGGGACCCGCGGGTCCACGCCCGCCCCATCGTGCGCGGCGGCGCCACCTTCGTGCCGCTGACCCGGCGGCCGGGCGCGCCGCGGGCCTTCAAGCAGATCCTTCCGCCGCATCCGAGCGCGGCGGAGCTGTGCCGGAAGACTCACGAGGGCTACGAGTGGCTGTACGTGCTCTCCGGGCGGGTGCGGCTGCTGCTGGGCGAACACGACCTGGTCCTGACGCCGGGTGAGGTCGCGGAGTTCGACACCCGGGTGCCGCACTGCGTCGTGAACCCCGGCCCCGAACCCGCGGAGATCCTCAACATCTTCGGGCCGCAGGGGGAGCGCCTGCACGTGCGCGCCCGCTCCACGGGCCGCTGACCGGTCGCCCCGCGGCGGCGCCGCGCCGCCGCGGGGCGACCGCGTACCGGCCGGGCCGAGCGCGTCGTACGCGGGGGCGTCAGCCGCGCTTCATCAGCCGGCCGACCGCGGCCATCATCTCGGTGGCCATCTCGTCCGCCCGGCCCTCCGCGGCGCCCTCCCGCAGGCAGTGCCGGGCGTGGCCGTCCAGCAGACCCAACCCGACCTTGTCCAGGGCCGCCTGGATGGCCGAGATCTGGGTCAGCACGTCGATGCAGTACCGGTCCTCGTCGACCATGCGGGCGATGCCGCGCACCTGGCCCTCGATCCGGCGAAGCCTCGCCTGGAGCTGCTCCTTGGTGGCGGTGTAGCCGCGGGTGGGGGCGGGGGTCGTCATCCTCCCAGGGTACCAACCCCCAGGGGGTATCGGGTCGGCCGCGTGCCCCGCCGGCTTGGCGGGATCCTCATCGGCTGTCCGGTCGACGCGCCGGGAGCCCTCCGGCCGCCGTCGACCGACGCGCTGGCCAGGGGCGGCTAGAGGACCACGTGGATGTCCTCCAGGGTCTCCCCGGGGCCGACCCGGAGGACCTCGTGGTACCGGACCGCGGAGGCGGGCCCGGACCGCGCGAAGTACAGCCACACGGGGCGGTCCGGCAGGTTCCTCACGACCAGGCGGTCACTGAACCGGCGGAAGCTGGCGAAGTCGCCGGTCTCGGCGTCCACGGCGGTGACGGCGACGTCCAGCGGGTCGCCGCCGTCGGCCAGGGTCAGCGTGCCCATGATCATCCCGCCGTCGGGCAGGTGGACGTCGTGCGACGTGACCTCGCCGACCCGGACCTCGAGCGGCGTGGCCCGGTCCCGGCTCGCCGCCCCGCCGGACCACGCGCGCGCGTGCGAGCCCGTGTTGGTGTACTGCAGCTTCCACCGGTACGGCCCGAGGCCGGCGATCCGGAAGACGCCGTACCGGTCGGTCCGGGCCTTGAGCGGGCCGTCACCCTCCGTGGCCGGCTGCGGCGCGGCGGAGACGATGACGCCGCGCCGCACCCAGCCGTCGGCCGACCACACCCGCCCGCCGACCGTGCCGGCGCCGTCCCAGCGGACGCGGACGGTGGTGCGCCGGTCGGCCCGGCCCCGGTGGATCCGCGCCTCGTCCTGGTCGCCGGTGCCCGCGGCCGCCCCGACCCACTGCGCGCCGTACCCGCCGGCCCCCGGGACGACCAGGAAGCGGTACCGACCCGGGGCGAGGCCGCCGACGGTCAGGCGCCCGCGGCCGTCGGGCGCACCGCAGCCGGCCGGGTGCGGGCTGCGCGCACCCGGGGCGAGCACGTGCACGTCCAGGGCGAGGTAGTACACGCAGGCGCGCGCGGTCGCCGGCGCGCCGCTCCGGGCGTCGGCGAACCGGAAGTGGAACTGCGCCGCCCGGACCAGCCGCACGGCGGCCTCGGTGACCTGGCCCGCCGCCACGCGCAGGGCGGCGAGGTGGGCGGTCGCGTAGCCGCCGTCCGGGCCGGCGACCTCGGCGTCGTACCGGTCGTAGAACGGCAGGTCCGTGAGGGTGGCCACCCCGTCGGCGTCCGCGGTGGCGGTGCGCCGCCCGCCCTCCGGGGCAGGCACGCTGAGCACCGCGCCGGGCAGCGGCGCGCCGGCCTCGTCGGTCACCCGCACGGAGATGCCGCCCACCGGGGTCGTCAGGGCCGCCGGCCGGTCGGCGGGCGCGCCGGCGGGCCCGGCGCCGGCCGCGGGCAGGGCGCCGGTGGCCAGTGCGGTGCCGGCCGCCATGGCCAGGAGCAGGACGCGTCGTGCTGTGCGGATCCGCGGCATCATGCCTCCCGTGGCCGGGCCGTCGTCGACGTCCGTCCGGTCGGGACGGCGGGGACGCGCCGCCGGTGGCCCGCGGCCGACGCCGTCCGCGCGGCGAGCCGGCGTGGCGCCGCCATCCTTCGTGGACGCGATGGGTTCACTCAACTCCGACGGTCGGATGAACACAAGGGCCGGACTCGGTCGTGACGGGGTCAGGGCGACGGGCGCTGACAGGCGCGACAGGTCGGCGGTGAGATCGGCGGCGGGGTCCGCGGCGCCGGGGCCCGGTCGTCAGGGGCTCCAGCGGCGGCTTCCGCCGACTCCGGGGAGGCGTCCGTACCGATTCTCGGCGCGGCGGCGGCCGGGTACCTCAGGGCGGCGCGGGCCGGCGCCCAGACGACTCAGGGGGCCGCAGCCCGGCGCCCGGGCGAGTCAGCGGCTCGCGGGCCGGCGCCCCGATGATTCGGCGGGTCGCAGGACGGCGACCAGGAAGTCGGAGTCCTCGGCGAACGGACGCAGGTCCCAGGTCGACAGCAGTAGATCCGGCGCGAGGCCTGCGGCCTCGGCGTCGGCGCGGAAGTCCGCGAATTCGTACCCGCGGCCGGCGCCGAACCCGACGACCACCCGGCCGCCCTCGCGCAGGTGCGCGCCCAGCCTGCGCAGCACCTCCCGCCGGGTGGCGGGGGCGAGGAACGTCGCCACGTTGCCGGCACAGACCACCGCGTCGAAGCCCTCGGCGATGCCGCGGGCCGGCAGGTCCAACTCGGCCAGGTCACCGACCAGCCACCGGGCCCCCGGGCAGTCCCGCCGCGCGGCCTCGACGAGCACCGGGTCCAGATCCACCCCGACGACCTCGTGCCCGGCCGCGGCGAGGAACGCGCCGACGCGCCCGGCGCCGCAGCCGGCGTCCAGGATCCGCGACCGCCGCGCCACCATCGCGTCGATCAGGCGGGCCTCGCCGGCCAGGTCGGCCCCCTCGCCCGCCAGGGAACGGAATCGCTCGATGTACCACTGCGAGTGGCCCGGGTTGGACTCGATGAGCCTCAGCCAGCCGTTCTCCTGGTCCATGCCGCCATCGTGTCACGGCGGCCGCCGGCGGCATCGGCCCCGGTGCGCCCGGCCGGGGACGCCTGGCCGGACGCGGCGCGGGGGGTGGCCGCGGCGCACGCGGTCGGGGTGGACGTCAGGCGCGCAGCCGGGGCCGGAACACGAACGACCCGCCGGCGGCCAGCGTCACCGGCGCCGTGGTGTCGGTGCCGTAGGACGAGTGACCCGCCGTGGTGGCCCCGGTGACCAGCACCGTGCCCGCCACCGGCGAGCTGACGGTCACCGTGTTGGTCGTGCGGTCGTACACCGCCTCGGTGCCGGCCGCCACCGCGGCGGCGTGCCCGGTGCGGCGCTCGGCCTCCGCGGCCAGCACCGGCCAGTCCGGGCTCAGCACCGGCACCCGGTAGTACGCGGTGAACCTGGCCAGCACGGCGTTCACCCAGTCGGTGAGCAGCGTGCGCCCGCCGCCGTAGTCGTGCACGTTGGCGATGTGGAAGGTGTGCGTGTAGACGGACCCGCCCGTCATGTGGCGCAGCGCCACGTCCGCCTCGTAGGCGAGCATCTCCTCGTAGGTGAGGTTGCGCGGCCAGTACGGGAAGCGCCCGTTCGGCCCGTAGAGCGAGTTGTAGAAGGCGATCTGCTCGGCGGCCGTGGTGGTGTGGTATGCGATGTTGGTCGGCCAGTCCGGCACCACGACCACGGCCGGCTCCATCGGGTGCACCACCGCGCAGCCCAGGCACGACGGCACGTGGCTCGGGAAGGACATGTTCCCGTGCAGGTACCGCACGCCCAGGTCCTTGGCCGCCCGCAGCAGCGCCGGGTTGCTCGCCACGCCGAGCCCGAAGTCGATCGGCGGGTCCACGTCGTTGTCCGGATCCGGGTGGTAGACGCCCAGCCCCGAGTACTCCCCGGTCTTCAGCACGGTGCGGTTGACCGGCAGCCCGAGCCGCGCGGCGATGGTCAGGTTGCCCTCGATCTCGGCCCGTGAGGTCGCGTAGTCGGTGTGGTTCATCTCCGGGTGGTTCACCGTGTGGTTGATCCACCGGAACGAGTTGCGCAGGCACCGGCTGGTGGCGGTGAGCTGCTCCGGGCCGCCGAGGCTGCACAGCGAACGGGCGGTCAGGTCGGCGCCGCCGCCGTTGTAGGCCAGCGCCGGCCGGAACGCGCCGGCCTGGGGGTAGCGGAGCCGCAGGGCGGTGACCTGGTTGTTCAGGTTGACCATCTCGCGCGCGGCGACGCGGTAGCCGGGGTCGGACTCGATGCGTCCGTCCGGGTAGTAGTGGTCGGCGCTGTTGAACCAGTCGTCCACGTCGGCGTTGAGGTAGTGCCGGTGCTGGCCGAAGAACAGCCCGCGGGTGGCCCAGCGCAGCAGGCCGTAGGTGAGCAGGTCGGCCTGGAGCAGGTACTGGTTGGAGGAGAACGTGAGCGCGGCGCGCTGCCGGCCGTCCGCCGACGTGCTCGTCACGCCCAGCACGTCCCGGCCGGCGGTGAGCAGCGGCTGCGCCGCGCAGCCGGGCGCCACCGACACGCGGTACACGTACGACTGGGTGATCGGGATCCGGGCGGTGGACCGCAGGTAGTCGAAGATCGGCGCGGCGGCCGCGGTGAGGCTCGCGTGCAGTGGGGCGTCACCGACCCCGCCCTCGCCGACCGGGCGCAGGCAGTAGTCCTCGGGCCAGGTGCCCGGGGCGGTGTAGAGCGACACCTGGCGGACGGCGTAGTCCCGCTCGTAGGCCCAGAGGCGGTGCCACTCGTCGGCGTCCAGGCCGCTGACGTAGCCGCCCGCGCCGTCGGGGTGCAGCAGGCTGGCGCTGGTCAGCAGCACCGCGTTGTAGCGGCCCACCCCGTCGGGGCGCACCAGGGACCCGGCGGTCAGCGGCGTGGTGCGGGTCGTCACCACGTCGTACGGCACGCCCACCCGGTCGAGAACGGTCCGCCACGTCGGCAGGCCGAAGTCCTGCTCGTCGACGGCCAGGACCAGGGCCCGTAGGGCCACCTTGTCGGTCGGCGCGGCGGCCGACGCCGCCGCGCCGGCGCGCAGGGGGATCGGGGTCGTCTTCGACGGCCGGGGCAGCGGCGCCGGCCGGGCCGGACGGGGCGGGGCGACCTCGCCCCGGCCCGCCACGGCGGGCGGCGCCCCCGAGCCGGTCGGCGGCCCGCCGTGCGCGGGTGCGGCGCTGATCAGTCCGCTCGCGCCGACCACCAGGGCGGCGGTCAGTGCGGCCACGCCCCTGCCAGGGTTTCTTCGGGCAGCCAAGGCAGCCTCCAACTGAGTAGTTAGTCAGCCCGTGGGGCCGCGGGCCGCTGGTCGCCGCGACCCTATCCGGTACGGGGGCTGTGGCGCGGACAGTGACAACTTCCCGGCGTTTCCTTGACGCTGCAGATTTCCCGGTGTAGGCGCGGCGGCCATCGGTGGCCGTCGGTCTATGGAACCCTGCGCCGGCTCTTCCAGGCCGGCTATCTCACCACCTACGTGGTGCCGAGCGAGACCGGCCCCCACCGCAAGTACTACGCGCTCAACGCCGCGGGCCGGGACCAGCTGGCGGCCTCCGGGAAGGTGTGGCGGTCGTTCGCATCCACCATGGACACTCTGCTCGACGATCGGGGGCGGGCAGCGTGACAGCGGGCGGAGCGACCGGGGCCGGCGACGACGAGGCGGGCCGGCGCGGGCCGGCGGAGCGTACCGAGCAGGAGGACACCATGGCGATCGGCGCCGACGCGCAGGTGGCGCAGTACCTGGAGGGGGTCCGGCGGGCGCTGGCAGACCTGCCGGAGCCCACTCGGCGCGAGCTGCTGGAGGACTTGGCCGAGCACCTGGCGGAGGTCGCCGCCGAAGCCGAGGGCACGCTGGTCGAGCGGCTGGGCCCGCCCGCGGGGTACGCGGCGGAGCTGCGCGCCAGCGCCGGGGTGCCGCCGGCCCCCGGTGGAGGCCCGGCCCCGGCCGTCGCCGCGGGACTCGCCCGGCTGCGCGCGGCCGGTCGATCGGTGGACCTGCGGGTCGGGGCGCTGCTGGGCTACCCGACCGGGACGGCGTTCGCACGGCTGCTCCGGCCGGGCTGGTGGGTGTTGCGGGGTTACCTCGCCGCGGTGGTCCTCTGGACCGTCTTCATGGGACACGGGCTGTCCCTGTCGGGCCCGCCCGGCTGGCGGATGGCGTACCTGGTCGCGGTGGCGCTGGCGATCTGGCTCTCGATCCGGCTCGGGCAGCGCCCACCGGCGCGGCAACTCTTCGGGCGCGCGGCCACCACGGCCGCCAATGCCCTGCTGCCGGTGCTCTTCCTGCTCGTCTGGGCCAGCTCCCCGCCGCAGGCGGCGGCGGTCGGCGTGTCCTTCGAGGACCCGTACGCGCACCTGCAGATCTACCCGTACGGGCCGGACGGGCAGCCGCTGCGCGACGTGCGCCTCGTGGACCAGTACGGCAACCTCGTGGCCGTGGGCGACGGCCGCACGTGCCCCGAGGGCCCGGGGGACTGGCCCGTCCGCGGCGGGAATCCCCAGGATCCCGGCGCCGAGTCGCCCGTGCGGCCGTATCCGGGCCTGCCCGACCCGGCCCCGCCGATCCCGGTGCTGCCGGCCTGCGGCCTCGTCCACCCGTTCCCCAGCGTCCCGCCACTGCCCCGCGACGCCGGGGCCGGGCCGTCGCCGAGCACCGGCGGCGCACCGCCGGCCACCGCCGCGGCGCCGAGCGCCACCGCCGCGGCGCCGAGCCCGCCGGCCCCGAGCCTGACAGGCACCCCGCCGGCCGCCGGACCGGCCGGCGGATCCGACTAGCTAGTTGGCGTCGCGGCCGGGTGCGGGTGCCGCCGGCCGGGGCTGGTCCCCCACGCGATGCGTCGGCGGCGCCGCGCCGAAGATGGCGAGAAAGTCGCCGATGCACCGGTCCGCCTCCGCCGGATGCCGGAAGGGGCCGGCGGGGTTGACGGTGTAGTGGTTGCGGCGGCCGACCCGCGTTCGGCGCAGGTAGCCGCCGGCCGCC
>DATMJT010000190.1:0-4526 GCA_035553735.1 Pilimelia sp. | reverse complement strand
GTCCTGCCTGCTGCCCGGGCCGCAGGTGCTCATCTACATCGCGCTGTGGATCCTGATGCCCAGGGAGGACCGGCTGGGTCGCTGACGGCGCCGGCCGCGCCCCACCGCCACCGTCCCACTGCCACCGCCCGCGGGCCCGCGCCCGGCCACGGGCGGTGGCCCGGCTCACACCCGCCAGGGCGGCCCGGCCGCCGCCGGCGGCCGGGCCCGTGGGGGATGGCTCAGCCGGAGGCCGGACGACTCACCCGGAGGCGAAGGTGACCGTGACGGTGGAGAAGCCCAGCGACCGCAGCAACTTCTCCAGCATCGCGCGAGTGTTCTCCTGGGCCCGGGTCGCCAGTCCGCTCTCGCGCGCCGCGGCCGTGATCCGCTCCTCCGCCAGCCGGTAGACCTCCCGCTGGCGGTTGGGGTCCCCGTCGAACACCTCGCCGAGCCGGTTGAGCAGGCCGCGGTCCTCGGCGAAGACGTAGCTCCGCTCAAGATCTAGATCCGCGTCCCCGAGCTGGGGGCCGGGCAGCCGGACCTGCACCGTGGACCGGTCGGCCGACTGGACCACGGCGTCGTCGGGCAGCGTGCCGAAGTCCACGTACGCCTCCACCCGGCCGGCACCGACGAACAGGGTGCGCTCGTTGAGCAGGAAATCCGGCACGTACCGGCGGTTGCGCTGCAGGTCGATGACCACCTGGAAGTTGCCCTCGGCAGCCACGTAACGGCTCAGGTCCTGGATCGACTGCAGCAGTGCCGGCTGGCTGCGGTCGGCGGTCTGCGCGGCGAAGGGGTTGGCGAACCTCGGCCACACCCTGGTCAGCTGGCCGCCCAGGACCAGCGCGAACACCAGTGCGACGACGCCGAGCACCACGAACCCGGCCCGGCGCCCGCCGGGCCGCCCGGGGGCGTGCGCCGCCGGATCCGGCCCGATCCCGGCGGGGCGCGCGCCCGTCGGTGCGGCATCCGGTCCGCCGGAGGCCGGTCCCGGCTCCGGCACCGCGGCGGTCGGCCGGTCGGGCTCCGCCAGCGGGAACTCCCGGGTCGGTTCGTCGACCTGTCCCTCGCCGCGCGTCATGGCCGCTCACCATCCTCCGCTCCCGACGCCTGAACGCGGGCCCGCGCCCGCCGGGCGCGACCCACACCAAAACGGTACGGGCCCCGGGCCGGGACGCAAGCGCACCGGGCCACGTGACTTTCGACCCCTCGAACGGGTGCCCGATGGCCCTCCGTCCACGGCGGTCGGGCGCCGCACGCTGTATTCCCGGCCCCTCTGCGCAGCGGCGACCCGGCGAGGTCGGTGCCGGGAAAGTCGCAGACAGGCAAGGGGTCGGTGCCCGGCAAGATCGGTACCCGGCAAGGTCGCAGGCCGGCGAGGTCGGTCGTTGGAGGCGCGGTGGACGAGCGGCGGACGCTGGAGGAGATCCCACGGTGCGAGGCGCTGCGGCTGCTGGCCGGCGCCCCGATGGGTCGGGTCGTGTTCACCGAGCGGGCCCTGCCGGCGATCCGACCGGTGAACCACGTCCTGGACGGCGGCAACGTGGTCATCCGCACCAACCTGGGCTCGGCCATCGCCTCGGCGGTCGCCCACCGGCCGGACATGGTCGTCGCGTACCAGGCCGACACCATCGACGCGGGCACCCGCACCGGCTGGAGCGTCGTGGTCACCGGCGTGGCCCGGCTGGTGGTGGACCCGCACGACACGGCGCGCTACGAAACCCTGCTGCGGCCCTGGGTGGACCAGGAGAACGACTGCGTGGTCCAGATCCGGCCGGACATCGTCAGCGGCTACCGGCTCACCGCCGACCCGAAGGGCACCGTACCGGGGTCGGCCGTACCGGGGGACGCGGCCCGCGGGGCCGCCTGACCGGGGCCGCCCGACGTTGCCCGCACCGGCGGCGCGGCGGCGTCAGGCGAAGGCGGACAGCCCGGTGAGCTTCTGGCCGAGCACCAGCTGGTGCACCTCCGAGGTGCCCTCGTAGGTCAGCACGCTCTCCAGGTTGTTGGCGTGCCGGAGCACCGGATACTCGCCGCTGACCCCGTTCGCCCCCAGGATCGTGCGGCACTGCCGGGCGATCGCCAGCGCCTCCCGGACGTTGTTCAGCTTGCCGGCGCTGACCTGCTCCGGGCGCAGCCGCCCGGCGTCGGCCGCCCGACCCAGGTGCAGCGCCAGCAGGTAGCCCTTCTGCAGCTCCAGCGCCGCGTCGGCCAGCTTGGCCTGGGTGAGCTGGAACCCGGCGATCGGCCGACCGAACTGCTCCCGGGCACAGGCGTACTCGATCGCGGTGTGCAGGCAGTCCCGGGCCGCGCCCAGTGCCCCCCACACGATGCCGTACCGGGCCTCGGTCAGGCAGGACAGCGGTGCGCGCAGCCCGGCCGCGTCCGGCAGTCGGGCGTCGTCGGGCAGCCGGACCCCGGCCAGCACCAGCTCTCCGGTGGACGAGGCGCGCAGCGACAGCTTTCCCCGGATCTCCCGGGCACTGACCCCCGGCGCGTCTATGGGTACGACGAAGCCGCCCACCCCCGCCTCGGTGCGGGCCCAGACCACCGCCAGGTCCGCCACCGGGGCGTTGGTGATCCACATCTTGACGCCGTCGAGCACCCAGCCGTCGCCGTCCCGGCGCGCGCGGGTGGCCATCGCGGCCGGGTCGGAGCCGTGGTCGGGCTCGGTCAGCCCGAAGCAGCCGATCGCCTCGCCGGCCGCCATCGCCGGCAGCCAGCGGCTCTTCTGCTGCGCACTGCCGTAGCGCCAGATGGCGTACATGGCCAGCGAGCCCTGCACCGAGACCAGCGAGCGCACTCCGGAGTCACCCGCCTCCAGCTCCAGGCAGGCCAGCCCGTACGCCACGGCGGAGGCACCGGCGCAGCCGTACCCGGTCAGGTGCATGCCCAGCAGGCCGAGCTTGCCGAACTCGGCGGCCAGCTCCCGCACCGGCGCCTGGCCCCGCTCGTACCAGTCGGCGACGTACGGGCGCACCCGCGCGTCCACCACCGCCCGGACCGCGGCGCGGACGTCCCGCTCGTCGTCGGTCAGCAGGCTGTCGGTGTCCAGCAGGTCCAGCGGGGCGACGCGCATCCGCTCACCCTAGCGCCGCCGCCGCGGACGGACGGGCGCACCGCGACGGCCGGCGCCCCACCCGGCCGGGGCGCCGGGCCCGGCTCCGTCCGGTGCCGGCGCACGGTGCCGGCGCGGACCCCGGTCGGTGCCGGCGCGGCAGGTCGTCGGTCAGTCGGTTCAGTCCGTGAACGTCGGCGGGCTGGGCACGGCAGCCGACTGGTGGACGTACACCCGGGCGTGGATCTGGTTGCGCTGCTGCAGCGCCGCGCGCAGCGCCCGGTGCAGCCCGTCCTCCAGGTAGAGGGCGCCGTTCCACTGCACCACGTGCGGGAACAGGTCCCCGTAGAAGGTGGAGTCCTCGGCCAGCAGCTTGTCCAGGGCCAACTCCCGCTTGGTGGTGATCAGCTGGTCCAGCCGGACCGGGCGGGGCGGGATCTCGGACCACTGCTTGAGCGTCAGGCCATGCTCGGGATAGGGCTGGCCGTCCCGCACGGCTTTGAAGATCACGGCTGGGTCCCTCCCCGCTCGTCCATGGTCACGGCGTGCCGCGCGCCGTGCCAGCCTAGCCACCGCCGACCGGTAGCGGTGCGTCATCGGGTTGTCAGCTTCCCGCCAGCGGCTCCCCCCACCGGCCATGATGCACGACCTGCTCCACCGGCCTGCGGCCACGCTTCAGGGACGGGGAGCGGCGGTCGGGCGCCCGGTAACCGACCGTGAGCGCCCCGATGGGCTGGTAGTCGGCGGGTACCCCGAAGGCGGCTCGGAACGCCTCGGTACTGCCCGGCGGGATGCCGAAGAAACATGTGCCGAGTCCCTGGTCCACCGCGCTGAGCATCATCAGCAGCGCGGCGAACCCCGTGTCGATGTGCCAGTACGGCACCGGCCAGCGGGCCTCGTCGCGGTCGGTCCAACCCTTGTCCGGCTCGGCGTACCGGTCCAGGTACGCCGACCGGTTGGCCAGCGGCACGATGATCACCGGGGCCGTGGACATGCCGTCCAGCCACCCGGTCGGCGCCCAGCCCGGCGGCGTGGTGGTGCCCCAGAAGCGCTCGCGGTCGGCAGGCTCGGTCAGCACGAGGAACCCCCACCCCTGCGAGAAGCCGGCCGACGGCGCCCGGATCGCGTGCTCCAGCAGCCGGCGCACCAGCTCCGGCGGCACCGGCCGGTCCGGGTCGTAGTTGCGCACCATCCGGCGCCGTCGGACCACCTCGGCGAACTCCACGTCCTACTCCTCCCCCGGGCGCGGCTCGATCCCCCAGCTGCCCCGCCAGGTCTCGCCGGGCGCCAGCGTGACCACGTCCCGGCCGGACCGGAAGGCGTCCGGCGGGCAGGTCATCGGCTCGACCGCCACGGACCGCCGGTGCCGCGGCGCGGGCAGGCTGTCCGCGGTGAAGACCTGCCACCAGCCGAACGCGCGGTCGGCCCAGACCGCGACCGCCGCCGGGCCGTCCGGCGCGGCGAGGACGACCGCGGACCTGCCGTC
>DATMJT010000189.1:0-14666 GCA_035553735.1 Pilimelia sp. | reverse complement strand
GCGCCCAACGGGCCGCCGAGCCCACCGCCACCGGGTGCGGCGCCCGGCGCCGGGCCGAAGCTCGTGGCGCCCTCACCGGCCAGGCCCGCCCCGAATCCCTCGCCGGCCGAGCCGGCGCCGAAGCCCGTGCCGCCGCCCGCGACGCCCAGCCCCGGCGCCGCGCCGAAGCCCGCGATCCCGCCGCCGGAGCCCGGCGGGGGCACCGCTCCCGGCGGCGCCGCGGGCCGGCCGCCCGCCGGCGCCGCGGCGGACCCGCCGCCGCCCAGTCCCTCGGCGATCCCGCCCGCCAGGCCAGCCAGCGGGCCGAACAGCCCGAACATGCTCGACTGCGTGGCCCGGGTCTCCACCGCGGCCTGGGCCGCGCCGCCCGCGGCCACCTGCTGGTGCAGCAGCGCCCGCTCGTCGTCGCTCAGCCGGTAGCCGGCCAGCGCGGCGTCCGGGTCGGCGCCGAGCGCGGCGACGAACGCCGGGTCGCCGACCAGCCGCTCCAGTACGGTGTCGAAGTCGCTCACGACCGCCTCCCCAAGTCAGGCGGCTTCACCATAGCCGGGTCGGACAATCCGCGGCTCGCCCCGACAGACCGCCGTCACCCACCCGCGCACGCGCATCCGGCGCCGACCCGACCCGACCGTGTGCCACGGCGGTGGGGCGCGGCGGCGTGAGGTTACCTGTCACCGTAGTGGTAGCGGCAGGCGACGATCTCGACATCGCTCCCGCGGACGCGGTAGACCAGTCGGTGTTCCCGGTCGATGCGACGCGACCAGTAACCCGACAGCTCACCTCGCAGCGGCTCGGGCTTGCCGATGCCCGCATAGCCGTTGCGCATGACGTCCGCGATCAACTCGTTGATCCGTTTGATCAGCTTTCGGTCGGTGTGGCTGAGGTACTGGCTCCAGGCAGTCGCAGTGAAGATCAATCTCACGCCACGTGTCGCTCGGTCGAGGGGTCGACCAGACTCCGCTCACGACCCTCGCCCCGCTCGAGTTCAGCGATCGACTGACGCAACGCCGCGGCGTTCGCCGGCGAGCGGAGCAGGTACTCGGTCTCTTTCATCGACTCGTACTCAGCCAACGGGATGATCACCACAGGCTCGTGGCCGGAACGAGTGACGACCACCTCCTCCGCGTCTTCGACGACGCGGTCGAGCTCGGCCGCGAGGTTCTGCCGGAGCTGCGTGAAGTTCACCGTACGCACGAGGCACCTCCGAAAATATGTACAGGAAAACGTACCTCACAATGCCGCGGCGGCGACACCCCCGCGGTGGATGCAGCGCTCGCCGGCCGGGTCGCGGGCCTCGGTGGCGCGGAAGCACGGCGCCTACGCCGGCTCGTTCCCCGCCGGCGACGTCGCCGCCGACCACCGCGCCGTGCGGTCCTCGGGGCTCGCCGCCGCCCATACGATCAAGTCCGGAAGATCACCCGTGGCGGTGCCCTCAAGGTCGTGCCAGCCATGGTCAGGCCGTTGATCAAACGCTTCTACTCCGGGGCCGTACTGAACACAGCGAAAGGGCTCCCCTTCCTCGGCAGGGCATCAGGTGGTCGACGACCAGCTCGCTCGCGTCGTCGATCTCGACCCCGCCGAGGTGTGGCGACGTCTCGCCGCCGAGCCAGGGGAGTTGAGCGACATCCTGGACGTGGCCGACCGGGTTGCCACGGTGGATGGCGCCGTCAACGCGCTCGAGAACGCAGTCATCGCCGACCTTCGACAGCGCTGCCGCCGAGCGGCGTCCGGCAGCTAGTCCAGTTCGGGCATGGGGACCGGCTGCGGGCGGGGGCGGCAGGTGCCGCACTGCACGGCGTCCTCCACCACCAGGCCCTCGGCCCGGCGCCGGCTCTCCGAGCGGTGCACCTCCAGCAGGTACGGCCCGAAGCGGGCGTGGTCCTCGCACAGCCCGCGCCCGCAGAACCGGCACCCGGCGCGCGCCGCCTTGGCGCAGAACCAACACAACACGGAACTGGTCTCCTAGCTGTCGGTCGGGATGTAGCAGGGGTGGAGCTGGACGGTCGTCGTCACCGGGCGGGCGGCCGCCTGCAGCGGGTCGTACGCGTGGATCGTGACGGTCACCGTCCCGCCGCGGAACCACCGCTGGTCCGCCGGCACCTGGAAGCTGCCGTAGAACGTGTTGCCGTCCGGGCTGAGGCGGAACGTGCCGCCGCCGCCGTTGATGCTCCAGGAACCCGTGACCGTGAGGGTCGAGGCGGTGTGCGGCGGGTCCGGGTCGCGCACCGGCACGGACACGTACCCGGTCGTCGCGTCGCCGTCCGACGTGCCCCGGCACGGCAGCGCCTCCGTGGGCGCCGGGTCCATCCACTCCGGATAGACGTTCGGCGTCCCGATCACCGGCGGGCGGTTCGTGGGGCTGGGAGACGTCGTGGGGCCGGCGGTCCGGGTCGGCCCGACCGTGGTCGGCCGCACCGTGGTGGGCGGCGCGGTCGGGCGGCCCGTCGCCGGCGGCGAGGTCGGCGGGAGCGTCGGCGGCCCGGTCGTGGCCGGCGGGGTCGGCGGGCCCGTCGCGCCCGGTGGCGGGGTGGCCGTGACCCCCGGCGGCGGGAACGTCGGCGCGCCGGTGGGCGGCACCGACGGCGACGGCGACGGCAGGTCCGACGGCTCGGGCAGCGGCCCGACGGAGGGCGTGGGCTCGGGCGTGCCGGCCGGCGGGCGCACCGCCACCCCGTCGCCGCAGCCCAGCTCGTTGCCCGTGGGGTCCAGGGCCACGCCGTCGCGGCTGACCCGCCCGCTGGACACCTCGCCGTCCTCGCCGGTCACCGCGAACCAGGCCGCGCCGGCGTTGGCGAACACCCGGCTCGCGCTGTCCACCCGCACCTCCAGCGGGCCGAACGCGGCGCTGGTAGCCGCCGTGTCGGCGAGCAGCCGGCCGCGGACCAGCGACAGCTCGCCGTACGGGCGCGCCGGCCGGGCCTGCGCTGTCCACAGTCGACCCACGTCGGCCCGGCTGCCCGCGCACAGCAGGGCGGCCGCCCCGCCGCGGAAGACCAGGCGCGCGGTGGACCGGTCGGCCACCTGGATCCGGTCCCCGGCGGCGACGTACACCCGCTCGCCGCGCTCCAGGCGCACGGCGCGGCCGTCCACCGAGGCGTCGACCCGGCCCCGCTCGGCGGACAGCAGCGCCCGGTCGGCCGGCATCTCGGCCCACGCCGGCCCGGGGACCAGGTTGGTGCCGGTGAGCAGCAGGCCGAAGAGCAGCAGCAGCAACAGCAGCCACCACAGGGCCCGTTCGAACCTGCCGTCGACCCGCTCGTCCACGGCGGCGGGCGGCGGGCCGGGCGGCGCCGCCAGCGGCGGGTAGTCCGCGGGCGGGTGCACCCCGACGGCCGGGGCCGCACCGGGGCCCGCGCCCGGCCGCACGGGAGGCCCGCCGCCGGGGCGGGCGCTGGCCAGTGCGCCCAGCAGGCCGCCCGCGCCGGCCACCACGGGCAGCCGCCACAGCCGCACCGGGGTGCGCGCGGTGGCTACCGGCACGGTGAGCCGCTCCCCCGCGGGCCCGATGAGGCTGCCCCGGCGCAGCGGGGTGCCGCCGTCCACGGTCAGCTCGCCCGAGGAGACCACCACGGCCTCCTGGGCGCCCTCCAGGTAGACCGGCTCGCCGGGGGCCAGCAGCACCGGCTGCGCACGGGCTACCAGGCCCAGCCGCTCCTCGTCGGAGAGCCCGCGCAGCGCCGGGGCCTCGGCCAGCAGCTGCTCGGCCTCCGCCCGCTCCGCCGGCGGCGGGCCGGGCAGCGGGCCGATCGCGGCGGTGACCGCGGCCGCCGGCATCGCCAGCAGGGTGGTGCCGGCGGTGTGCCAGGTCAGCGCGGCCGGCGCCCCGGTGAGCGCGCCGGCCAGGCCGATCAGCCCGCCGGGGCCCACCCGCTCCCGGATGGTGCCGGACGGGTCGCCCGGGTGCCGGGCGTGCACCGCGCCGTCGACCACCTGGTAGACCGAGGGGTGCGCGCTGCCCGCCGCGATCAGCTGGGTGCCGGGGCCGGGGCGCACCCAGGTGGCCCGGGCGGCCAGCGCGGCCAGGGCCTCCGGGGACAGCGCCGCGAGCTGCCCGGCGCGCAGCGCCGCCGCCCGCCGGGGGGCGTCGGCCTCGTGCCGCCGCTCGGCGTACCGGCTCCGGGCCCGGCGCCAGGACCGGCTGGCCCAGCCGGCGAGCGCGTAGACCGCCGGCGCGGCCAGCGCGGCCACCACGAGCAGGAGCAGCACCCGGGCGAGGAAGCCCGAGCGCCACAGCCCCAGGGTCAGCCCGGCGACCCGGTCGGTCCAGATCCGCCAGCCGAGGTTGACGGCGATCACCAGCCAGGCCAGGGCGAGCATGCCGTACAGCGCGACCAGCCGGCCCTCCCGGTCCAGCTGCGGCCAGCTCGGCGGGCGGCGGCGCAGCCGGGCGCCGACCCAGGCCAGCCCCCGGGCCCGCAGGTTGGGGATCTCCAGCCAGTCCATCAGCAGGTAGTAGCCGTCCAGCGCCAGGAACGGGTTCAGGTTGAACAGGGCGTTGAGGTACCAGGCGAAGGCCAGCTTGAACGCCCAGGGTCCGGCCGCCGGCACGGCGAGGGCGACCACCTGCGCGGCGCCGGCCAGCACCAGCCCGGAGGCGGGCCCGGCGGCGGTGGCCAGCAACCGCGCCCGCCGGCCCGCCATCCACACGTCGGT
Organism: Pilimelia sp.; assembly: GCA_035553735.1. Classification (GTDB taxonomy): domain Bacteria; phylum Actinomycetota; class Actinomycetes; order Mycobacteriales; family Micromonosporaceae; genus DATMJT01. Next base: position 10,013 of record DATMJT010000189.1, on the reverse strand, counting down.
GGTGTCGACGAACACCGACGGGATGCCGAAGTAGACCAGGAAGCCGGCGGCCGGCACCCGCCGGCCGGCGTGCTTGGTGGCCAGGGCGTGGCCCAGCTCGTGGCAGGCCAGGGCCACGATGTTGAGTCCGAGCAGGACGGCGGCCCCGGTGACGTACGAGCCGCCGGTGAGGAAGACCGACTCGGCGCCGCGCGACCAGGTCAGCGTGAACAGCACCAGGCCGACCAGCGCCAGCAGGCCCAGCAGCACCCCCGCGGCGCGGTGGAACAGCAGCCGGCCGCCGTACCGGTAGAGGGCGGTGACCAGCGGGTCGACGTTGGCCAGCACCATGCGCCGGCCCTGGACCGCGGCCAGCAGCGCGCGGCCCCAGCGCACCGGCCACGGTCGCCGGGCCACCCGGTCCAGCGGCCGGAACACGTCGACCGGCAGCTCCTCCAGCATCCGGTTGCCGGCGAGGTCGGCCACGACGCGGGTGACCTGGTCGGGGGCGAGCCGCCCACAGATGCGGGCGAACTCGGCGACCAGCCGGGCCACGGTGCGGGTGCCGTCCATCAGGCCGGCGAGCCGCACCTCCTCGGGGGTCAGCCGCAGGTAGCAGGCGCGGCCGCCGTCGTCCGGGGAGCGCAGCATCACGTACGGCACCCCGCGCACCGAGACCAGCTCGGCGCGCTCGATGCCGGGGCGCAGCCGGGGCCGCGCCCGGGCCGGGTTCAGCCGCTCGACGACCGCGGACCACAGGCCGGCGTCCGCCGGCCCGGTCGGCTGGCCGGGCGCACGTCCGGCCAGCGCCTCCCACACACTGACCCGGGTCTCCACGACCGCCATCGGCGCTGCCACCCCTCACAGTCGGACCGGGGATGCAGAGTAGACCCTGCTCGCCGGCGACGCGCAGCGGCGGTCACCAAGTCGACACCCGGGCTGACCGACAATGGCGGGTTGGCCCGCTTTGGCGGGGCGGGCTCGGCCGGGAGTGACAAGGGCGAGTTTGCGGCGACGGGCCGGGCCGGCTCGGCCGAGGGTGACAAGGCGGGCTCGGCCGACGTGGCCCGGCGGGGGGCCGAGGGTGACAGGGGCGAATGTCGGCCGACGCGGGCGGGCGGGTCTCGGCCGACCGCGGCCGCAGATGGTCCCGGTCCGGCCGACGGATCGGCCGGACCGGGCAACAGCGGCGGGCGGCGTGAGCAACCCCCGAGGTCACGCCGCCCGCCACCGTCGGGAGGAGGCGGCTCATATGGCTGGGACCAGCCGCCGGTGGTGCGGAGGTTCTACAGCTAGGACGCTTCGCCCAGCGTGACGGTTGTCGTCCTCCGCTCGCCATTTCGCATGAATGTCAGCTCCAGGCGGTCGCCCACCTTGCCGGTCTGCACGGCCGACACCAGGTCGTCGGCGTCGTTGATCTCCGTGCCGCCGAGCCGGATCACCACGTCGCCGGCCTGCAGGCCCACCCGGTCCGCCGGGCTGCCCGGCTCCACCCGGCTGATCAGTGCGCCGCCGCCCTCGGCGTCGGCGACCTGCACCCCGACGTACGGGTGGCTGACCTTCTCGCCCTTGATGAGCTGGTCGGCCACCTGGACCGCCTTGTTGCTCGGGATGGCGAAGCCCAGGCCGATGTTGCCCTGGCCCTGGCCGGGGGTGGCGATGGCGGTGTTGATGCCGATCACCTCGCCGCGCGTGTTGACCAGCGCCCCGCCGGAGTTGCCGGGGTTGATCGGCGCGTCGGTCTGCAGCAGCCCCGACAGCGAGGCCGGGCCCGTCCCCTGGCCGCCGGGGCGGATGGTGCGGTTCAGCGCGCTGACGATGCCGGCGGTCACCGAGCCCTGCAGCCCCAGCGGGCTACCCAGGGCCAGCACGGTGTCGCCGACCTGCATGGCGGTGCTGTCCCCGAAGGTGGCCGCCCGCAGGCCGCTGACCCCCTCGGCCTTGACGACCGCCAGATCCGTCCGCGGGTCGGTGCCCACCACCGTCGCGCGCGCGGTCTTGCCGTTGGCGAAGACCACGTCCACCCGGTCCCCGCCGGCGCTGGCCACCACGTGGTTGTTGGTGACGATGAAGCCGTCCTCGGTACGGATCACGCCGGAGCCCTCGCCGCTGCCGGTCGAGATCGACACGACGCTGGGCTGGACGGCGTCGGCGATCCCGGCCAGCGAGCTGCGCTCCAGCACCGGGGCGGCGCTCGCGGGCCCGCGGGCCGCCGTCGCGGCCGGGTCGTCGTCCAGCCGGGTCGCCACCCAGCCGCCGAGCAGTCCGGAGGTCACCGCCAGCAGGACCGCGGCGGCACCGAGCGCGACGGCCCGCCCGCCGCCCGTGGCGGGCGGCGGGCCCGGCGGCGCGGGCGGTGGCGCCCACGGGTACCCGTGCGGCGGTCCCGAGGCCGGCGGCGCCGTGTCCGGGTGGGGCGGCCCCGACGCGGGCGGCGGCGCCCACGGGTAGCCATGCGGCGGTCCCGAGGCCGGCGGCGCCGCGTCCGGGTGGGGCGGCCCCGACGCGGGCGGCGGCATCCCGCCCGCGGCCGGACCGGCCGGCGGCGCCGCCCCCACCGCGGGGCCCGCAGCCGGCGCTCCGGGGCCCGCGGCGGCCGGCGGTCCCGACACCTGCGGCGCGGGCGCCCCCGGGGCTCGCGGACCCGGCGCGGGCGGGCCGGAGACCGGCGGCGGGTACGCCGGGGCGGGCCCCTCCGCGGAGCGGTACCCGCCGGCCCACGCCGGGGCCGGCGGAGGCTGGGGGGCCGACCAGGCGCCCGGAGCCGCCGGCGCCGGCCCCGCGGGGGCGGCGTCGCGGGGTCGCTGTGGACTGTCGTCGTTCTCGGTCATGCCTCCACCTTCCCCGACGGCTCTGCCGCCGGGCTGTGCCGTGCCTGCGAGTTGACTGTGACGGGCGCCGCCGCGTCGTCGCCGCCGGGCGCTGGCGCCGCCGGCGGCGCCGGCGGCGCCAGCGGCAGCCGGACCGTGAACGCGGCGCCCTCGCCCGGCCGGCTGCGCACGTGCACGGTGCCCCGGTGGGCGGCCACGATGGCCGCCACGATGGCCAGGCCCAGGCCGGTACCGGTACCGGTGCCCCGGGTCCGCGCCGCGTCCGCGCGGTAGAACCGTTCGAACACCCGCTCGGCCTGCTCCGGTGAGAGCCCGGGCCCGGTGTCGGCCACCTCGATCACCGCGTGCCGGTCCTCGGCGGCGCGCAGCCGCAGCGTCACCTCGGCGTCCGCCGGAGTATGGGTCAGCGCGTTGGTCATCAGGTTGCCGATCACCTGGCGCAGCCGGGCGTCGTCACCGAGCACGGTCAGCGCCGGCCCGGCGGCGCCCGCCTCGGGCGTCGCGGCGCCGGGCGGGGCCGCTCGCGGCAGGTCCAACGCGATCCGCCGGCCGGGCGCCAGCACCCGGGCCGCCTGCACCGCGTCCACCGCCAGCACGGTCAGCTCCACGGGGGCCAGCTGCACCGGCCGCTCCCGGTCCAGTCGGGCCAGCAGCAGCAGGTCCTCCACCAGCAGGCCCATCCGGGCGGCCTCGTCCTCGATCCGGCGGACGAGCCGGGCCTGCTCGTCGGGGGTGGCCGCCACGCCCTGCCGGTAGAGCTCGGCGAAGCCGCGGATCGTGGTCAGCGGCGTACGCAGCTCGTGCGACGCGTCGGCGACGAACTGGCGCATCCGCTCCTCCGAGCGGCGCGCCCGGCCCTCGGACACCTGCGCGGCCGCGGCGGCGTCGCGGGCGGCGGCCTCGGCGGCCCGGGCGGCGCTCTCGGAGGCCGCCCGGGCGGTGAACGCCATCTCGATCTGGGCGAGCATCGCGTTGAGGGCGCGGGCCAGCCGCCCCAGCTCGGTACGCGGCACGGGCTGCTCCGGCTCCGGGTCGGGCACCCGCCGGCTCAGGTCCCCGGCGGCGATCGCACCGGCGGTCCGCTCGATCTGCACCAGCGGCCGCAGGCTGGAGCGCACGACCGCCGCGCCGAGGGCGGCCAGCGAGACCAGCACGGCGCTGCCCACCAGCACGTCGATCCAGACCAGCCGGGCCACCGCGCTGTCCACGTCCGACAGGTTGCGCCCCAGGTGCAGCACCGAGCCGTTGGGCAGCACGGTGACAAGCATCCGCCAGCGCATCGGGGAGTCGGTCGCCCGCACCGTGTACGGCCGCCCCTCTCGCGCGCGCAGCTGGGCCGACCCGGTGACCAGCGGCGGCAGATCGTGCTCGGTGAGGTGCGCGAAGTCGTAGCCGGGCTCGTCGCCGACGCCCTCCACGGTGGTGACCCGGACGTAGTAGTCCGTGGGCAGGCCGATCCGCTGCTGCCAGGCTGGCCAGCCCGTGGCGGGCCGGGCGATCTCCCGGGAGACGGCGAGCAGCTGCTCGTCCACCCGGTCCAGCAGGTACGAGCGCAGCGCCAGCGCGCTGCCCGCGCTGATCACCACCAGGGCCAGCGTCACCAGTCCCAGGACCGCGGCGACCAGGGTGACGCGCAGGGAGGTCCGGCGGAGCACGGCAGGCCCCGGCTCAGGAGCTGGGCCTGCGCAGCACGTACCCGACCCCGCGCAGGGTGTGGATCAGGCGCGGCTCCACCGTGTCGACCTTGCGGCGCAGGTAGGAAATGTACGACTCCACGATGTTGTCGTCGCCCCGGAAGTCGTAGTTCCACACGTGGTCGAGGATCTGGGCCTTGGAGAGCACCCGGTTGGGGTTGAGCATCAGGTAGCGCAGCAGCTTGAACTCCGTCGGGGAGAGCTGCACCCGCTGCCCGCCCCGGTACACCTCGTGGGTCTCCTCGTCCAGCTCCAGGTCGGCGAAGGTCAGCCGGGGCGGGGCGGGCTCGCCGGCGGTACGCCGCAGGACGGCGCGGATCCGCGCGGTCAGCTCCTCCAGGCTGAACGGCTTGGTGACGTAGTCGTCGCCGCCGAGGGTGAGGCCGCGGATCTTGTCGTCCGTGGCGTCCCGGGCGGTCAGGAACACCACCGGGGTGCGGGTGCCGCCCTCGCGCAGGATGCGGATGACCTCGAAGCCGTCGAGGTCGGGCAGCATGACGTCGAGCACCACCAGGTCCGGCCGCGCGTTCTTGGCCGCGGAGACCGCCGCGCTGCCGCTGGTGGCCGTCGCCACGTCGAAGCCGGCGAAGCGCAGGCTGGCCGAGAGCAGCTCGAGGATGTTGGGGTCGTCCTCGACGACGAGCAGCCGGGCCTCGGCCTCCGCGGTGGGCATGCCCCCATTGTTCCGCCGTCGGCGGGGACGCGCCCGTGAGCGGGCTGAGAGTTCACTGAGAGCGGCGGGGCGCCGCGCTCACCCGGCCAGGTCCAGCTCGCGCGGTGACCCCTGGTTCTGCTCCCGCGGCGACGCCGGGGAGACCAGGTCGGCCCAGACCGGCCGGCGCCGCAGCGGCGGCCGCAGGCGCGGCTCGGCCACCCGCACCGCGGCCTCCGCGGCGCGGGCCAGCACCCGGCGGCTGGCGCCCGGGGCGGGGAACAGCGCCGGGGTGAGCCGTACGCCGACGGTCAGGCCCGGGGCGGCGACCACCCGGCGGACCGACCGCAGCAGCGAGTCGGCGCCCAGGAAGGCGGCCACCGTGGTCCGCCGGCCGTCGGCCCACCGGTAGCTCAGCGCCACCGGCTGCACGGGCGCGCCCGCGTCGGCGGCGGCCTGCAGCAGCGCGGGCCGGAAGCGGCCCGCGGCGCGCCCGCAGGCGGTGGTGCCCTCCGGGAACGCGGCGACCACCGCGCCGCCGCGCAGCGCCGCCGCCACGGCGGTGACCGTGCCCGGCAGGGACTTGGGCCGGGCCCGGTCCACGAAGACCGTGCCGGCCGCGGAGGCCAGTACCCCGATCACCGGCCAGCGGCGCACCTCCCGCTTGGCCACCAGTCGCGCCGGGGCGACCGCCAGCAGCGCCACCACGTCGAGCCACGAGATGTGGTTGGCGACCAGCAGGGTGCCGGGGCGCGGCGGCCGTCCCCGCACGGCGAGCCGGACGCCGGTCGCCCGCAGCACCGCGCGGGCCCAGAAGGCCACCACCGGCGCGCGCCGGGCGCGCGGCAGCAGCGGCAGCAGCGCCAGAGGCAGCGCGCCGGCCAGCCCGACGGCGCACAGCGCGGCGCACCGGGCCAGCCGCACCCGCGCCGGGGCCCGCGCCGCGCCGTCGGGCCCCGGCAGGCACCCGGTGTCGCAGGGGCCGGACGGGCGCCAGAGCGGGTTCACGCCGCCGTACCCAGGTAGTGGCGCAGGTAGCGCGGGTCCATCCGGTCCAGCGAGAGCAGCACGAACAGGTCGGCGACGTGGAAGTCCGGGTCGTACGCGGGCTCGCCGCCGACCCAGGCGCCCAGGCGCAGGTAGCCGCGCAGCAGCGGCGGCACGGTGACCCGGGCCCCCGCCGCCGCGGCCGCGCGGGCGGCGGCGAGCGGCACGGCGCCCGGCTCGGCCAGCCAGGGCCGGTGCGGGCGCACCCGCATCGCCGGCGGCGCCAGGTGCCGGGTGCGGGCCAGCTCCCACACCCCGGCCGCGGTCGCGCCGCCGTCGTCCAGGGCCACCGAGGCGCAGCCGCCCAGCCAGCGGTAGCCGCCGAGGTGCAGGTAGCGGGCGATGCCCGCCCAGATCAGGTTGATCACCGCACCCGTGCGGTGCGCCGGGTGGACGCAGGAGCGCCCCGCCTCCACCAGGCGCTCCCGCAGCGGCGCCAGCGGCCGCAGGTCGAACTCGCCGTCGGCGTACCGGCGGCCCAGCCGGGCCGCCCGCTCCGGCGGCAGCAGCCGGTACGTGCCGACCACCTCTCCCGTGCCGTCGTCGCGGACGATGAGGTGGTCGCAGTGCTCGTCGAACTCGTCGACGTCCAGGCCCGGCGTCGGGCTGTCCAAAGCGGCGCCCAGCTCGCCGGCGAAGACCCGGTGGCGCAGCCGCTGCGCGGCGGCGACCTGGTCCGCGTCCTCGGCGATGAGCAGCGTGTATCGGGTGGTGGTCCCCGGGGCGGTCAGCAGAACGGCCATGGGCTCCTGTGTACGGCCGGCACCTGCCGGCCCGGTGTCGGCCGCCGGATCCCCGGATGGCAGCTGCCTGAACGGTCGGTTCGCGGCCGCGGCCGCAGCCGCGAGCGTCGGTTCGCGGCCGCGAACGGCCGATTCCGGCCACGGCCGCGGCCGCTCGGTCCGCCACGCCGCCCGCGGGGCAGTCCGCAGGGCGAGTCCGGTTTGTCGGCCACGCCCCCACGGGTCACCCCGGGTGTGAGAGCGTGGGCGCCGGGCCAGGACGGGAGGTGGACCAGTGATCATCGAAGCGCGGCACAACGGCCCGCCCGGCTCGGGCAACGGCGGCTACACGGCCGGTCTGGTGGCGGCCGCGGCCGGCGCCCCGCACGGGCCGCTGGAGGTCACGCTGCGGGTGCCGCCACCGCTGGAGACGCCGCTGTCGGTGGTGCTGTCCGACGGCGGCCTGCAGGTGCGCGACGAGGACCGGCTGGTCGCCGAGGCCCGGGCGACGCCCGCCCCGGACGCGGCCGTGCCCGCGGTGCCGCTCGGCTTGGCGGCGACCGCCGCGCGGGCGTACCCGGGGCTGCGCGAGCACCCGTTCCCCACCTGTTACGTGTGCGGCCCGCGGCGGCCCGACGGCGACGGGCTGCGGATCTTCCCGGGCCCGCTGCCGGACGGGCGCACGGCGGCGCCGTGGACGGTGCCGGCCGACGTGTCGCCGGCCACGGTCTGGGCGGCGCTGGACTGCCCGGGTGGCTGGGCGGTGCTCGCCCCCGGTCGGCCCTACGTGCTGGGTCGGATCACCGCCGTCGTGCGGTCCGTGCCGCGCCCCGGCCAGCGGTGTGTGGTGGTCGGGGCGGCCACCGCCAGCGCCGGGCGCAAGGCCGAGGTGGACACGAGTCTGTACGGGCCGGACGGGCGGCTGCTCGCCGCCGCCCGGGCGGTGTGGATCGCCCTGCCGGAACAGTCGTGACCCGAGCACCAGGGAGGTGGAGATGACAGCCGCGCAGTCGCCCGGCCGGATCACGGTGTCCGGCCTGACGAAGCAGTACCGCACCGTGCGGGCGGTGGACAACCTGTCGTTCACGGTGGAGCCCGGACGGGTGACCGGATTCCTGGGCCCCAACGGCTCGGGCAAGACCACCACCCTGCGGATGCTGCTGGGCCTGGTGCGGCCGACCGGCGGCTCCGCGACGATCGACGGGCGGCCCTACGCCAGCCTGCGGCAGCCGCTGCGGCACGTCGGCGCGGTGCTGGAGGCATCCGGCGCACACCAGGGCCGGACCGGGCGCAACCACCTGCGGATGATCTGCGCCGCGGCCGGCTTCCCGTACCGCCGCGCCGACGAGGTGCTGGAGCTGGTGGGCCTGGCTCCGGCGGCGAAGCGCAAGTTCAAGGGCTACTCGCTGGGCATGCGGCAGCGGCTGGGCATCGCCGCCGCGATGCTGGGCGACCCCCGGGTGTTGATCCTGGACGAGCCGGCCAACGGGCTCGACCCGGAGGGCATCCGGTGGATGCGCGACCTGCTGAAGGCGCTCGCCGGGCAGGGCCGCACGGTGCTGGTCTCCAGCCACCTGCTGTCGGAGATGCAGGTGCTGGCCGACGACGTGGTGATCATCGCCAACGGTCGGCTGGTGCGCCAGGCGCCGATGGCCGAGATCCTCGACACGCTCGGCCAGGCGCGCCGGGTGCGGGTGCGCACGCCACACGCCGACGCGCTGGTCAAGGCGCTACCGACGCCCGAGGCATCGGTGGCGACCGAGCCCGACGGCGCGTTGACGGTCGCCGGGCTGGAGGCGGCCGAGGTCGGCCGCGTCGCGCTGGCCGCCGGGGTGGAACTGCACGAGCTGACGCCGGAACGGCCCGACCTGGAGCGGGTGTTCCTGGAGCTGACCGCGGGAAAGGCGGGGATCCGATGAACCTGCTCCGCAGCGAGCTGCTCAAGATCCGCACGACCGCCACCTGGTGGATCTTCGCCCTGGGCGCGCTCCTCGGGCTGGTGCTGGCCACGCTGATCAACATGGCGTGGGCCAGCGCGCTGGACCAGCCGGTGGACCCCGCCGAGATGCCGCCGGAGGAGGTGGAGCAGATGGAGGCGCAGGCCAGCTCGCTGTTCCACGCCACCAACCTCTACACCTCCGGGCAGTACCTGGGGCTGCTGTTCGTGATGCTGCTGGGCATCGTGCTGGTGACCAACGAGTACCGGCACCAGACCGCCACCACCACCTTCCTGACCACCCCGCGACGGGAGGCGGTGATGCTGGCCAAGCTCGGCGCCACCGCGGTGGCCGGGGCGGTGCTGTGGGCCGCCACCACGGTGATCAACATCCCGGTCGGGGTGCTCATCCTGCGGGCCCACGACGCGCCGCACCACCTCGGCGCCTGGGAGGTGACCCGGGCGCTGCTGCTGAACCTGCTGGCCTATCTGCTGTGGGGGGCCCTGGGCATCGGCATCGGCACGCTGATCCGCAGCCAGGTCGGCGCCACCGTGACCGCCGCGGTCCTCTACCTGGTGGGCACGCACGTGGCGCAGGGCATCTTCATGATGCTGGCCGGCTACTTCGACAACATGGCGATCCTGGAGTGGCAGGTGCTCGTGCCGTCGATCGCGTCGAACCTGATGATCACGGGAGTCGAGCTGCCGGGCAGCCCGCCGCAGTGGGTGGGCGCGGTCGTGCTCGTCGGGTACGCGACCCTGGCCGGCGTCGTCGGAGCCGCGATCGTCAAGCGCCGCGACATCTCCTGAGGTACGGTCCGGGAAACCGACACCGCCGGTGCCGCCCACCGCCCGGGTGGGTACAGAGCGTAGCCTTGGCACCGGCCCATTACTCCCCCACCGACTCCCCGGTGGAACGTGATCGCGAGGAAGAGGCGATACCGGCCGTGTCGACCCAGCAGACATCACAGGACAACCCACTGGCGGGCTTCGGCCCGAACGAGTGGATCGTCGAGGAGATGTACCAGCGGTATCTCGCCGACCCGACGAGCGTGGACCCCGCCTGGCACGACTTCTTCGCCGACTACCGGCCCGCCGACGGCGCGGGCGCCGGTGCCGGCGGCGGGGCGGGCCCGATCGCCTCACCCAGCG
>DATMJT010000188.1:0-10055 GCA_035553735.1 Pilimelia sp. | reverse complement strand
GGCCAGCCGCGCGGCGGCACGCGCCGCGCTGCGGGCGGCCGCTCCGGCCGCGGCCGGAGCGAGAGCATGAGCGGCCACGGCGGCCGCCGGGCATGGAGGCGCCCGGCCGCCGCCGCCGCGGCCGCCGCGGTGCTCGCCGCGGTGGCCGGACCGGCCGCCGCGGCCAACGCGGGCGGGAGTACGGCGCGGCAGCTCGGCGAGCGCCTGGCCCGCGCGGTCACCGTCGACAGGATCCATCGCCACCTCGTCGCCCTGCAGCGCATCGCCGACCGCAACGGCGGCGACCGGGCCGATCCCACGCCCGGCTTCCGCGAGAGCCTCGACTACGTCGCGCGGGCGGTGCGCGGGGCCGGCTTCCACGTCACCGTGCAGCCGTTCACCTACGATCGCACCGTCGTCGACGCCGCGGTGCTGGCCGCGGGCGGGCACCAAATCGTGCCGCACCACATGTTCGGCTCACCGCCGACGCCGGTCGGCGGTGTCACCGGGCGGTTGGCCGTCGTGCCGCCCGACGCGACCACGGGCTGCGAGGCCGCCGACTATGCCGGGCTGGACGTCGTCGGCGCCCTGGTGCTCATCCGCCGCGGCGGCTGCACCTTCGCCCAGAAGGAGCAGGTCGCCGCGGCGGCGGGCGCCATCGCCGCGGTGGTGTACAACAACAGCCCCGGACCGATGGGCGGGGCCGTCGACCCGCTGACCGCCCGCATTCCCACGGTGGGGCTGGTCGGCGTCGACGGGGCCGCGCTGGCCGCCCTGCCCGGCGTCGAGGTGACCCTCGACGTCCGGGACCATCTCGAGACCACCGTGAGCTACAACCTGCTCGCGCAGACCCGCACCGGCCGCACCGACAACGTGGTGATGGCAGGGGCGCACCTGGACAGCATCCCCGGCACGCCGGGCATCAACGAGAACGGCTCCAGCGTCGCCGCGCTGCTGGAGACCGCGCTGCGGCTGGGCAGCGCCCCGCGGGTGCGCAACGCGGTGCGGTTCGCGTGGTGGGGCGCCGACTGGGCGAACACCGGGTCGGCTGCCTACCTGACCGCGCTGGGGGTCGACGAACGGCGCGCCGTCGCGCTGTACCTGGAGTTCGAGGCCATCGGCTCGCTCAACGGCGGGTACTTCGTCTACGACGGCGACGGCTCGTCCGGTCTCGGCTCCGGCCCGGCCGGCTCCGGGCGGATCGAGCAGGACTTCGTGGACTACTTCGCCCGCCGGGGCATCCCAACCGAGCCGACGAACTACCCGGGGCGCGGCGCCTACTCGGACTTCATCGAGGCGGGCGTGCCCACCGGTGGGCTGTTCGCGGGGCTGTTCCTGTTCAAGAGCGAGGCGCAGGCGGCCAAGTGGGGCGGCGCGGCGGGCATCCCGTTCGACCCGAACAACCACGGGCCGCAGGACAACCTCGGCAACATCAACCGCCGCGTCCTGGACCGCAACGCCGACGCGATGGCGTTCGCCGTCGGCGGCTACGCCATGTCCACCGCCCAGGTCACGTCCACCGCGCAGGCCGACCGGGTGCCGGCGCAGGCCGGGCCGGCGGTGGCCGCCGGACTTCGGACGTCGGCGGCAACCACCACCCCGAAGGGACCCACGGCATGACCCGAGTACGTACCGCGGTGGCCGTTACCGCGATCGCCGCCGTGCTCGCACCGGCCGCGGCGGCGCAGGCCGCGAGGCCCTCCCCGGCGGGCCTGGCCGACCGGCTGGTCCGGGCCGTCACCCTCGACGGGGTGAACCGGCATCTCATCGCGCTGCAGCGCTTCGCCGACCGCAACGGCGGGCACCGGGCCGTGCCCAGCCGCGGCTACGAGGAGACGGTCGAGTACATCGAGCGCACCATGCGGGCGGCCGGCTTCGCCGTACAGGTCCAGCAGTTCAGCTACGACCGGCCGGTCGTGGACCGGGCGCTGGTGGCCGCGGGCGCGGTCCGCGTCGAGTCCAACCCGATGGTCGGCGCGCCCGACACGCCGGTCGGCGGGGTCACCGGCCCGCTGGTGGTGATCCCGGCTGACGACGACTCCGGCTGCCAGGCCGGCGACTACGCCGGCCGGGTCGCGGCCGGTGCGGTGGTCCTGGTCAAGCGCGGCGGCTGTACGTACACCCAGAAGCAGGTGGTGGCGGCCGAGGCCGGCGCCCGCGCCCTGGTGGTCTACAACCACTCGGTCGGCGCCACCGGCGGGTACACCGACCCGGCGGTGACCCGCATCCCCGTGGTCATGGTCGGCTCGGCCGACGGGGCGGCCCTGGTCGGGCAGGACGGCGCGGCGACCACGCTGGAGGTGCGCCGGCACACCGAGCCCACCGTGGCACGCAACGTGATCGCCCAGACCCGCACCGGACGCACCGACAACGTCATCATGCTCGGCGGTCACGCCGACAGCACGAGGACCTCCCCCGGCATCAACGACAACGGCACCAGCGCCGCGGTGATGCTGGAGGTGGCCCGCCAGCTCGGCGGCGCGCCGCGGATCACCAACGCCGTGCGGTTCAGCTTCTGGGGGGCCGATCCCCAGCACTCCGGCTCGGTGCCCTACCTGCGGTCGCTGAGCTTCGAGCAGCAGCTGGACATCGCGCTGTACCTGGACATCGCGCAGCTCGGCTCGTCCAACGGCGGGCACTTCGTGTTCGACGGCGACAACTCCGCCGGCCAGGCCGGACCGATGCCGTACGGTTCGGCGCAGATCGAGAGGGCCTTCGTGGACTACCTGGCCGGCATCGGCGTGCCCACCGAGGAGGCGCCGGTGGTCGGGCAGGGCGCCTACGCGGTCTTCATCGGCGCCGGCATCCCGACCGGCGGCCCGTTCTCCGGCATCCCGCACATCAAGACCGCCGCCCAGGTGGCCAAGTGGGGCGGCACGGCCGGGATCGCGCTGGAGCCGTGCAACCACGCCCCCTGCGACAACCTGGGCAACGTCAACCGCCGCATCCTCGACCGCAACGCCGACGCGGTGGCGCACGTGACCGGCGGCTACGCGTGGTCGACCGAGGACGTCAACGGCGTGCCGCCCCGGACGAAGCGCGCGGCCGCCCGCCAGGCGGCCCGCCACGCCGCGGCGCCGGGACCGCGGGCGGCCCCGCTCGCCGACGGCTGATCGCCGGTCGACGGCGACGGCCTCGGGTCGGGGCGAGGCGGCGAACCGCCGCCTCGCCCCGACCCGCCGCTATGGTGGACCGATGGCGTCGGTCAAGCAGTTCCAGGTCACCTTCGACTGCGCGGACCCCGAGCGGGTCGCCCGTTTCTGGTGCGAGGTGCTGGGATACGTCGTACCGCCGCCACCGCCGGGGTTTGCCACCTGGGAGGACTTCGACCGCGCGCTGCCGCCCGAGCGTCAGGGTTCCGCGTTCGCGTGCGTTGACCCCTCGGGTGTGGGCCCGCGTCTGTTCTTCCAACGCGTGCCCGAGGGCAAGGTCGTCAAGAACCGGCTGCACCTCGACGTGCGGGTCGGCACCGGGCTCGTCGGTGCCGAGCGCGTGGCCGCGCTGGAGGCCGAGTGTGCACGGCTGGTCGCGCTCGGCGCGGTACGCGTGCGACTCCTGACCGCCGATGGCTTCAACGAGTCGTGCCTCGTGATGCAGGACGTCGAGGGCAACGAGTTCTGCCTGGACTGACGGTTCCCTCCGCGACGCACCCCGGGCACGGGCGCCTCCGCCGTGCGGAGGACGGTGCCCTCGGCCGGCGTGGACGCCGACGCGGCCGACCTGCCGGGACGCGCGGCCCTCACGACGGCGGGAATCCGGAAAACAATCCAGTTGCGGGGTCTTTGGCCCGGGTGGACCGGTAGCCGGCGCAGCAGAGTGGGGGCTGTCCACCACGCCGCACCCGGTCCGTGCCGCTCCGCCGCGACCGGCCGTCCCGCGGCGGAGCACCCGGCCGCACGCGCACCCCGGCCGCGGTGCGGAGCTTGGGGAGGAAACCGATGTCGGAAGTCGGCTACGCGACCGCGCCGGACCTGGCCGGGGCCACCGTGGCGCACCTGGTCGAGGCCACCGTGGCGCGGCACCCGGGCGCCACCGCCCTGGTGCACCGGGACACCGAGCTGTCCTACGCGGACCTCAACCGCCGGGCCAACCGGCTCGCCCGGCGGCTGATCCGCCGGGGGGTGGGCCCGGGCAGCGTGGTCGCCCTGGCCGTGCCGCGCTCCGTCGAAATGATCGTCGCGTGGCTCGGGGTGCTCAAGGCCGGCGCCGCCTACCTGCCCGTGGACGCCGGCTACCCGGCCGAGCGGATCGCGTTCATGCTCGACGACGCCCGCCCGGCCCTGGTCGTCACGACCGAGGCGGTCGCCGCCCGGCTGCCCGCCACCGGCGCCGAGCTGGTGCTGGTCGAGGACCCGGACGGCAACCCGCCGGCCGCGGCCTCGGGCGGGGAGTCCGGCGAGGACCCGCCGGCCGCGGCGCCGGACACCGACCCGACCGACGCGGACCGGACCCGGCCGCTGTCGCTGGACGACGCCGCGTACGTCATCTACACCTCCGGGTCCACCGGCACCCCGAAGGGGGTCGTGGTCACCCACCGGGGGATCGGCCCGATGGCGGCCGCGCACATCGAGCGGCTGCGCATCGGACCCGGCAGCCGGTTCCTGCTCGCCGTGTCGATCAGCTTCGACGTGTCCATGGCGGACATCGCAATGACCCTGTTCGCGGGCGCCACCCTGGTGGTGCCCGAACCGCACACCCAGATGGCCGGCGACGAGCTGGCCGACGTCATCGAGCGGCACCGGGTGACCCACACCGACCTGGTGGCCGCCATGCTGGCGTCCCTGCCCGACCGGCGCCTGCCCACCGTGCGCAGCGTCATCGTCGGCGGCGAGGCGTGCGCGCAGGGCCTGGCCGCCCGCTGGGCGCCGGGGCGGCGACTGGTGCACGTGTACGGGCCCACCGAGAGCACCGTGGTCGCCACGATGAGCGAGCCGGCCACCGGCGCGGTCGCGCCGCCGATGGGCCGCCCGATCCCCGGCACGGCCACGTACCTGCTCGACGCCGCGCTGCGCCCGGTCCCGGACGGCGAGCCGGGCGAGCTGTACCTGACCGGCGCCGGCCTGGCCCGCGGCTACCTGAACCGACCGGGCCTGACGGCCGAACGGTTCGTGGCCGACCCGTTCGGCGCGCCCGGCGCCCGGATGTACCGCACCGGGGACCTGGCGCGGCAGACCCCCACCGGGGACCTGGTGTTCGTCGGCCGGGTCGACAAGCAGGTCAAGGTGCGCGGATTCCGCATCGAGCTGGGCGAGATCGAGGCCGCGGTGGCCAGCCACCCGGCGGTCGGCGCGGCCGCGGTCGTGGTGCACGAGGACGCCGGCCAGAAGCGGCTCGTCGCCTACGTGGTGCCCGCACCCGGCGCCGCGCCCGACGCGGCCGCGCTGCGCGCCCACGCCGCCGCGCGGCTGCCGGAGTACATGGTGCCGGCCGCCGTGCTGGCGGTGCCGGAGTTCCCGCTGACCCCCAACGGCAAGCTCGACCACCGTGCGCTGCCGGCGCCGGACTTCGGTGCCGCCGTCTCCGGGCGCGGCCCCCGCACGCCGCGCGAACAGACGCTGTGCGCGCTGTTCGCCGCGGTGCTCGGGCTGCCCCGGGTGGGCATCGACGACAGCTTCTTCGACCTCGGCGGCGACAGCATCGTGTCCATCCAGCTGGTCAGCGCCGCCCGCCGGGCCGGCATCGAATTCACCCCGCACGAGGTCTTCACCCACCGGACCATCGCCCGCCTGGCCGCGGTGGCCCGCGACGTCGACGGCGCGGCGACCGAGGCGGAGCCGCCGGACGCCGGCGTCGGCGACGTGCCGCTGACGCCCATCATGCACTGGCTGGCCGAGCGCGGCGGCCCGGTCGCGCGCTTCCACCAGGCGATGCTGCTGCGGGTGCCGGCCGACCTGGGCGCGGACCGGATCACACGGGCGGTGCAGGCCGTGCTGGACCGCCACGACCTGCTGCGCGCCCGGCTCACCCGCACCGGCGACCGGTGGCGGCTGGAGGTCCGGCCCCCGGGGGCCGTGGCGGCGGCCGACTGCCTGCGCCGGGTCGACCTGACCGCCGCGGGCGACGCCGCCGCGCGGGGTGGTGACCCGCCGGTCGGCCCCGGGGCCGACCACGCCGGGGCCGGCGACGGAGGGACCGACCACGCCGGGGCCGACGGCGGCGGGCTGGCCGACGGCGGCGGGCTGGCCGCCGCCGTGGCGGCGGAGACCCGGCGGGCCGCGGCCCGGCTGGACCCGGACGCCGGCGCCATGCTCCAGGTCGTCTGGTTCGACCGGGGCCCGGACCGCCCCGGCCGGCTGCTGCTGTGCCTGCAGCACCTGGTCGTCGACGGGGTCACCTGGCGGATCCTCGTGCCGGACCTGGCCGAGGCGTGGGCCGACCCGCAGGCCGGACTGCCGCCGGTGGGCACGTCGTTCCGGCGGTGGGCCCGGCAGCTGGCCGACGCGGCCACCGCCCCGGAGACCGCGGCGCTGACCGGGCACTGGCAGCAGGTCCTGGCCACCCCCGACCCGCTGCTGTCGCGCCGCCCGCTGGACCCCGCGACCGACGTGGTCGCCACCGCCCGGCGGGTACGGATGTCCCTGCCCACGGGGGCCACCGCCGCACTGCTGACCACCGCCCCGGCGGCCTATCGGGCCGGGGTGGAGGACCTGCTGGTCAGCGCGCTCGGGCTGGCCGTCGCGGCGTGGCGGGCCGAGCGCGGGATCACCGACTCGGCGCAGGTCCTGCTCGACCTGGAGAGCCACGGCCGGGACGAGACCGTCGCCGGTGCGGACCTGTCGCGCACGATCGGCTGGTTCACCGCGATCCGGCCGGTGCGGCTGGACCTGGGCGCCGTGGACACCGCCGCGGCGCTGGCCGGCGGGCCCGCCGTCGCGCGGGTGGTCAAGCGCGTCAAGGAGCAGCTGCGGGGCGGGCCCGCCGCGCTGACCTACGGGCTGCTGCGCTACCTCAACCCGCACGCCCGCGCCGCGCTGGCTCCGCTGGGCGCCCCGCAGATCGAGTTCAACTACCTGGGCCGGTTCGCGGTGCCCGACGCCGCGGACGCCGGTGACTGGTCGGCCGCGCCGGGGGCGCCCGTCCTCGCCGAGGGCGAGGACCCGGCGATGCCGTTCGCGCACCTGCTGGAGATCAACGCCCTCACCGAGGACCAGCCCGCCGGGCCGCGTCTGGTGGTGGAGTGGGCCTGGCCGGGGGACCTGCTGACCGAGGCCGAGGTGGCGCGGCTGGGCGAGCTGTGGCTGCGGGCGCTGACCGCGATCGCCGGGCACAGCCCGGGGTCGGCCGGGCACACCCCGTCGGACTTCCCGCTCGTCCGGCTGTCCCAGGCGGAGATCGAGCGGCTGGAGGCCGCCCGGCCGGACCTGGTGGAGCTGTGGCCGCTGACCGCGCTGCAGGAGGGGCTGCTCTTCCACTCGCTCTACGACGCGCACGCCTCCGCGGTCTACCTCACCCAGTCCGTGGTGGCGCTGGCCGGGCCGCTGGACGCCGCCGCGCTGCACGCCGCCGCGGCGGGGCTGCTGCGCGACCACCCGCAGCTGCGGGTCTGCTACCCGCAGCCGGAGCTGTCCACGCCGGTGGCGGTGGTGCCGCGCGCCGTCGACGTGCCGTGGGAGGTCGTCGACCTGGCCGCGCTGCCCGGCGGCCGGCGCGACGCCGCGGTCGAGCGGCTGCTGGCGGCCGACCGGCGGCGCGGCTTCGACCCGGCCCGGCCCCCGCTGCTGCGGTTCACCCTGGTGCGCCTGGCCGCGCACGAGCACCGGCTGGTCATCACCAGCCACCACCTCATGCTCGACGGGTGGTCGATGCCGGTGCTGCTGCGCGCGCTGGTGCACCGGTACGGCGATCCGGACGCCCCGGTCGCCGCGGCGCCGTACCAGGCGTACCTGTCCTGGCTGGACCGGCAGGACCGGGCGTCGGCCGCGCAGGCGTGGCGGGCGGTGCTCGACGGGGTCGAGGAGCCGACCCTGGTCGCCCCCGCGGCGCCGGGCGGGCGGCCGGCGCGCTCGCGCGACCTCGTCACCGAGCTGTCCGAGGAGCTGACCGCCCGGCTGGCCGCGGCTGCCCGCCGCCACGCACTGACCATGAACACCGTCGTGCAGGGCGCGTGGGCGATGCTGCTCGGCCGGCTCACCGGGCGCACCGACGTGCTGTTCGGCACCTCGGTGGCCGGGCGGCCGCCGGAGGTGCCCGGCATGGACGCCATGCTGGGCATGTTCGTGGCCACCATGCCGGTGCGGGTGCGGCTGCGCCCCGGCGCGCCGGTGGCCGAGGTGCTGGCGCAGCTGCAGGACCAGCTCTCCCGGATGACCCCGTTCGCCCACCTGGGCCTGGCCGAGATCCAGCGGCAGTGCGGCCTGGGCGAGCTGTTCGACACCGCGACCGTGTTCGCCAGCTACCCCGGCCACGCCGGCCTGGCCGCCGGGGGGCTGCGGGTCACCGGGGTGCGGGAACTCGACGCGATCCACTACCCGCTCGGGCTGGCCGCCACGCCGGGCCCCCGGCTGCGCCTGCGGGTCTGCTACCGGCCCGACGTGTACCGCGCCGCGCAGGCGCGGCGCATCGTCGCCCGCCTGGTCCGGCTGTTCGAGGCGATCGCCGCCGACCCCGGGGCCCCGCTGGGCCGCGCCGACGTGCTCTCGGCGCGGGAGCGCCGGCTGGTCCTGCGCGACTGGAGCGCCACCGCCCCGGCGGCGCCCGCGGCCACCGTGCCGGACCTGATCGAGGCCCAGGTGCGCCGCACCCCGGCCGCCGAGGCGGTGGTCTTCGGCGACACGGTGCTCAGCTACGCCCGGCTCAACGCGGAGGCCAACCGGCTGGCCCACCACCTCATCGGCCTCGGGGTGGGGCCCGAGCGCCTCGCCGCGCTGGTGTTCCCGCGCTCGCCGGAGCTGGTCGTGGCCTGGCTGGCGGTGCTCAAGACCGGGGCCGCGTACCTGCCGGTCGACCCCAACTACCCGGCCGACCGGATCGCGCTCATGCTCAGCGACGCCCGGCCGACCGTGGTGCTGACCACCGCGGCGCGCGCGGAGCGGCTGGCGGCGCCCGGCCCGGTGCTGGCGGTCGACTCCCCCGCCACCGCGCGGGCCGTCGCCGCCTGCCCGGCCACCGACCCCACCGACGCCGACCGGCTGCGGCCGCTGTCGGTGCACCACCCCGCCTACGTGATCTACACCTCCGGGTCCACCGGGACGCCGAAGGGCGTGGTGGTCACCCACCACGGGGTGTCCAGCGTGGTGGCGGCCCACGTGGAGGCGCTGGGGCTCGGGCCGTCCTGCCGGTTCCTGCTCGCCGTGTCGATCAGCTTCGACGTGTCCCTGGCCGACCTGGTGATGACGTGGGCCTCCGGGGCCGCGCTGGTGCTGCCGCCGCCGGAGTCCACCCTGGCCGGGACCGAGCTGGCCGCCCTCATCAACGACCACAAGGTCACCCACACCGACCTGGTGGCCCCCATGCTGGCCTCGCTGCCCGACGGCGACCTGCCCACCCTGCAGGGCTTCGTCGTCGGCGGCGAGGCGTGCCCCGGCGAGCTGGTGGCCCGCTGGTCGCCGGGCCGGCGGATGCGGCATGTGTACGGACCGACCGAGTCCACCGTGGTGGCGACCATGTCCGACGCGCTGTCCGGCGCCGACGCGCCGCCCATCGGGCGGCCGATCCGCGGCACCCGGGTCTACGTGCTGGACGCCGGGCTGGCGCCGGTGCCGCCCGGGGTGGCGGGCGAGCTGTACCTGGCCGGCGCCGGCCTGGCCCGCGGCTACCTGCACCGCCCCGGCCTGACCGCGCAGCGCTTCGTGGCCGACCCCTTCGGAGCGCCGGGGGCGCGGATGTACCGCACGGGCGACGTGGTGCGCTGGACCGCCGACGGGAACCTCGCCTTCGTCGGCCGGGCCGACCAGCAGGTCAAGATCCGCGGTTTCCGGATCGAGCTCGGCGAGGTCGAGTCCGCGCTCGCCGGCTGCGCCGGCGTCCGGCAGGCCGCGGTGGCCGCGGTGCCGGGCCGGGGCGGGGCCAAGACGCTGGTCGGCTACGTGGTCGCCGAGCCCGGTCGGCCCGTCGACGCCGCGGCGCTGCGGGCGCAG
>DATMJT010000187.1:0-2846 GCA_035553735.1 Pilimelia sp. | reverse complement strand
GTGTCGGTGGAGCGGGCGGTGCTGCGCCTGGCCGGGGTCGCCGGGGCGGACCCGGACGGGATTCCGTGGGTGAACCGGCTGGTGGACGCGGTGGTGGCCGACGTGGGCCTGGCGCACGGGGTGGCGCTGCCGGTGTTCGCGGCGCTGCGCGGCGGCGGGGGTCGCGGCGCGGCGGCGCTGACGGATCTGGCCCAGCGGGCGGCGGCCGGGTCGGTGCGCTTCGACGTGCCGGAGGGTCGCCGGGCGGCGGCGGCCCGCGCGGCGGCGCGGCGGGCGGTGGCGGTGGGGCTGCGCCGCATCGACCGGTGCCGCGCGCAGCGGGAGCGGTTGATCGCCCGGTACGGCGGCGCGTCCGCGGCGCCCGCCGGGTCGACCCGGCCGTGGATCTACCTGATCGTGGCGACCGGGGACATCCACGAGGACATCGGGCAGGCGCAGGCGGCGGCGCGCGCGGGTGCGGACGTGATCGCGGTGATCCGGTCGACGGGGCAGTCGCTGCTGGACTACGTGCCGGAGGGGGCGACCCGGGAGGGGTTCGCGGGCACGTACGCCACGCAGGAGAACTTCCGGTTGATGCGCGCGGCGCTGGACGTGACGTCGCGGCAGCTGGGCCGGTACGTGCGGCTGACCAACTACGCCTCCGGGCTGTGCATGCCGGAGATCGCCGCGCTGGCCGGGCTGGAGCGGCTGGACATGATGCTCAACGACTCGATGTACGGGATCCTGTTCCGTGACATCAACCCGGTGCGCACGTTCGTGGACCAGCGGTTCTCCCGGCAGGTGCACGCCCGGGCCGGCATCATCATCAACACGGGCGAGGACAACTACCTGACCACCGCGGACGCGGTGGCCGAGGCGCACACGGTGACGGTGTCGCAGCTGCTCAACGAGTACTTCGCGCACGAGGCGGGGCTGGCGGACTGG
The DNA here is from genome assembly GCA_035553735.1 of Pilimelia sp. Classification (GTDB taxonomy): domain Bacteria; phylum Actinomycetota; class Actinomycetes; order Mycobacteriales; family Micromonosporaceae; genus DATMJT01. Next base: position 1,922 of record DATMJT010000187.1, on the reverse strand, counting down.
CAGCTGGGCCTGGGGCACGCGTTCGAGATCGACCCGGACCTGCCGGAGTCGCTGCGGCTGGAGCTGGCGCACGCGCTGCTGGCCCGGGAGCTGTTCCCGGCCGCGCCGCTGAAGTGGATGCCGCCGACGCGGCACATGACCGGGGACGTGTTCCGCGGCAACCTGCTGGACGGGTTCTTCAACCTGGTGGGGGCGCTGACCGGGCAGTCGATCCTGCTGGTGGGGATGATGACCGAGGCGGTGGCCACGCCGTGGCTGTCGGACCGGGACATCGCGCTGCAGAACGTGCGCTACGTGCTGGGCGCCGCCGGTGGGCTGCACGAGGACTTCCGTCCGGCGCCGGGCGGGTTCGTCCAGCGGCGGGCGTGGCTGGTGCTCGACGAGGCGGTGGCGCTGCTGGAGCGGGTGGCCGCGGACGGGTTGCTGGCGGCGATCGCGGCGGGCACGTTCGGGGTGACGCGCCGGCCGCCGGAGGGCGGCCGCGGCGGCGACGGCGTGGCCCGGCAGGCGGCGGACTACTACAACCCGGCCACGGAGCTGCTGGAGGAGGGGCGATGAGCACGGTCGTGCGCCCGTACGGGGACACCACCGGCGACGGGATGGTGCAGGTGTCGTTCACGCTGCCGGTGCCGGCGGACCGGCGGGCGCAGGGGGCGGCGCTGCAGCTGGCCGGCAAGATGGGCCTGGACCCGGCGATGGTGGTGCACGCCCGCCCGGTCGGCGAGGGGTTCACGTTCTTCGTGGTGTACGGGCGGGTGTGCCACCTGGTGGACACCGCGGCGGTGCGGGTGGCGGAGCGCGAGTTCCCGCTGCTGTCGCCGCGGGAGGTCAACGCGGTGATCCGGCGGCGGCTGGGGCGTCGGGTGACGGTGCTGGGGGCGTGCATCGGCACGGACGCGCACACGGTGGGCATCGACGCGATCCTCAACGTCAAGGGCATCGCCGGGGAGAAGGGCCTGGAGTACTACCGGGAGCTGCGGGTGCGCAACCTGGGGGCCCAGGTGAGCGTGCCGGAGCTGGTGGCGGCGGCGCGGGCGGAGCGGGCGGACGCGGTGCTGGTGTCACAGGTGGTGACCCAGCGCGACGCGCACCTGCACAACACCCGGGAGCTGGCGGCGGCGTTGCGGGAGGCGGTGCCGGCGCAGCGGCGGCCGCTGCTGGTGGTGGGCGGGCCGCGGTTCGACGAGCTGATGGCCGCCGAGCTCGGCGTGGACCGCATCTTCGGGCGAGGCACCACGCCGCGGGAGGTGGCCAGCTACCTGGCGCACGCCCTGGTGGCGCGGCGCGAGGCGCGGCGGGCCGCGGCGTGAGCGGCGATCCGCGGCTGGGCGTGACGGTCACGCACCGCCGGTACGTGCCGCACGGGCACGCGCACTACGCCGGGAGCCTGGTGGACGGGGCGTACGCGCTGGGGTTGTTCGGGGACGCGGCGACCGAGGTGTGCATGCGCACCGACGGCGACGAGGGGCTGCTGGCCGGGTACTCGTCGGTGGTGTTCGCGGCGCCGGTGCGCGCCGGGGACGTGGTGGAGGTGACGGCGCGGGTGTCGCGCGTGGGCCGGCGCAGCCGCACGCTGGAGCTGCGCTGTGCGGTGGTGTGCCGGAGGCGGCCGGACCTGGGCCCCTCGGCCGCGGAGGTGCTGGACCCGCCGCTGGTGGCGGTGACCGCGACCGGCACCGTGGTGGTGCCGGGCCGGTGAGCCGGTTCGCGGTGTGCGCGGATGTGGGCTCCACGTACACCAAGGCGTGGGTGGTGGACCTGGCCGGCGGGCGGCTGGCGGCCTGCGCCGCGCACCCCACGACGGCGGGCAGCGACGTGCTGCGGGGGCTGGACGCGGCGGTGGCCGCGGCGTCGTCGGGCCTGGCGGTCGGGGACGCGCCCTGGTACGTGTGCTCGTCGGCCGGCGGCGGGCTGCGCCTGGC
>DATMJT010000186.1:0-2244 GCA_035553735.1 Pilimelia sp. | reverse complement strand
ATGCTGCGCCGCACCGGGCTGGTCCGCGAGGAGGTACGCCCGCGCCGCCCGCCCGTGCCGGCGGCGCTGCTGACCGCCCGGGTGGCGGCACTGACCTACGGCCCGCTGATGCTGGTGCCCAGCGTGGTGGCGGTGGGCACGCTGCTCGACGGGCGGCTGCTCGCGCTGCCGGTGGTCGTGGGCTGGTTCGTCGCCGGGGTCGCGGTCAGCTACGTGGTCCTGCTGCTGTCGGTGTTCCTGCTGCGCGGCCACCGGTGGGCGCGCGGCGCGCTGGCCGCCGTGACGATCCTGGTGCTGCTGGTGGACCTGCCGCTGTGCTGGTGGCTGCTCGGCCTCGACGGGCTGCTGCGCGACGGCGCCCCGCTGGCCGTGGCCGCGGCGCTGACCGGGTACGCGCTCTGGCGCGCCCGCCGGGTGACGCCGCCGCGCACCCGCTCGGGGTAGGCCGTTCGGCGGTGCGGCCGATCCGTTCGGTCACCCTGCGAGTCGCTACCCTGCACAGGGTGAAGGTGCGGGATCTGCTCTATTCCCTCTATGTGCGCCGGCTGACCGCCGCGCTGCGGGACAAGCCCCGCCCGCGCCACGTCGGCGTGATCGTGGACGGGAACCGCCGCTGGGCCCGGGAGATGGGCTACGTCGACCCCAACGACGGCCATCGGGTGGGCGCCGAGCGGATCAAGGAGCTGCTGCGCTGGTGCGACCAGGCCGGCGTCGGGCACGTGACGCTGTGGCTGCTGTCCACCGACAACCTGAACCGGCCGGTCGCCGAGCTGGAGCCACTGCTGCAGATCATCGTCGACCTGGCCACGGAGCTGGCCGCGGAGGGCCAGCCGTGGCAGCTGCGCATGGTCGGCGCGCTGGACCTGTTGCCCGCGTCGCACGCGGTGGCGTTGAAGACCGCCGCGGACCGCACCGTCGGCCGCACCGGCGGCGCCCAGGTCAACATCGCGGTCGGCTACGGCGGTCGCCGGGAGATCGCCGACGCCGTCCGGTCGATGCTGTACGAGCACGCGCGCGGCGGCGGCACGCTGGAGGAGCTGGCCGAGGTGCTCGACGTCGACCACATCGCCGAGCACCTCTACACCCGCGGGCAGCCGGATCCGGACCTGCTGATCCGTACCAGCGGGGAACAGCGGCTGTCCGGGTTCCTGCTGTGGCAGTCGGCGCACTCGGAGTTCTACTTCTGCGACGTCAACTGGCCGGACTTCCGCTACGTCGACTTCCTGCGGGCGCTGCGCTCGTACGCCAACCGGCAGCGCCGGTACGGCAGCTGACCGGTCGACCGACCGCGCCGGCCGAGACCGACCGCCGGCCGGGTTGACCGCCGGCCGTGCCGGCCGGGATTGACTGCCGGCCGGGTCGACCGCCGGCCGTGCCGGCCGCCCGGCCGCGGTCAGTGCCCGGGGGCGCCGGCCAGCACCCGCAGCCCCCCGGCGAGGAACTCGGCCAGGGCGGTGGGCGAGTCCAGCGTGAGGTCGGCGGCCGCGGCCAACTCGTGTCCGGTCTCCGGGTTGCGTACCGCCACGCACACCGCCTGGAAGTCGGGGTCCGCGGCGGCCCGCTGCCGCAGGGCCGCGAACGCCTTCAGGTCCGACAGATCGTCGCCGAAGTACCAGCCGCCCCGCCGGTCGGTGACGGCCTCGCGCAGCACGGTGCCCTTGTCGCGGTCGCCCGGCGGCTTGAGTTCCACCACCATCCGTCCGCTCTGCAACCGCAGCCCGAGCCGGTCGGCGTGGCGCCGGGCCCAGGCGAGGACCCGGGACTCCCACTCGGGCGCGGCCCGGTAGTGCAGCGCGAGGGAGAGCCGCTTGAACTCCACGATCTCCGGGCCGGGCAGCTCCGCGCGGGCCCGGTCGGCCAGCTCCGCCATGGTGGGCGCCCAGCGCAGCGCGACCGGGTCGGTGTGCGTGCGCCCGGCGGTGTGGGCCTCCAGCCCGTACAGGCCGTAGAGGTCGACGGCGGCCAGCGACCCGAACCGGTCACGGAGGAAGTCCACCGGGCGGGCGGAGACGATGGCCACGCGTCCCACGCGACGCGACAGTTCGGCCACCGCGGCCACCACCCCGGGGGCGGGCCGGACCGCGGCAGGGTCGTCCTGGATCGGTGCCAGGGTGCCGTCGAAGTCGAAGAACAGGGCGGTGTCGGCGGCCCGGGCGGCGGTGGCGGCCCAGGCAGCGGCGTCGATCCCAGCGTCGTTCACCCGGGCACTGTCCCCTACGGCCGCGGTGGTCACACATCCGGGGG
>DATMJT010000185.1:0-3967 GCA_035553735.1 Pilimelia sp. | reverse complement strand
GGGCCGCGAGCACGACGATCCGCACCCAGCGGCCGGACGGCCGGCTGATCACGGTGGAGTCCCCGACGTCCGCCTCAACGCGGCAGGTCCGCTCCGGCGTGACGACGAAGTACTTGATCGCCTGCCCGACCTCGGTGACCCGAATCTGGACCACACCGTCCGGGGTGCGGCCCCGCCCGTACAGGTTGACGGTGAGATCGTCCGCGGCCGGCGTGGGAGCCGGCGCGGTGCTTTGGGGCGGAACCCGGCTCGTGGCAGGGTGTGCGGTCGGGCTCGTGGTCGGACTCGGCCCCCGGTCTGCGCCGCGATGGTCCATCAGCGCCAGTCCGGTCAGGGTGGCGGTAAGCGCGACGACGGTGAGGCCGGCGAGCGCCACCGGCCACAACCGGGTCCGGCGCGGTGCTTCGGCCGGCGGCTCGGGCGGGGCCGCCAGCCCGGCGGCCCGGTTGCGGGCGATGGTGATGCGATGTCCGGCGTCACGGCTGCGCCGCTGCGGTAGCGGTTGCGCGCGGGCCCGCAGCCGCTGTTCCACCGCTCCGAACACGGTCTCCATGTCGAGTAGAGCCGGCCCGCCCGGCACCCCGTCCCGCAGGGTCTCGATCAGCGCCCCGGTGAACGCCGTGTGCCTCGCCCCCACGGGCGCCAGCGCGGCCACGGTCTCCGCGGTCGCCGTCATCAGGTAGGCCCCCTCGACTGCGGCCTGGTCGGCGAGCCGGCCCGCACCGGCCATGAAGCCGGTCATCGCCCGGCCGCTGAAACAGCAGTCGAGCACGACCACCTTCGCCCGGGCCCGCCGCGCCGTGCCGACCACCTCCCGCCGCAGCTCGGTGAACCGGACCGCGAACGGCAGCCGGTCCCGGCTGCCGTCGGGCAGCGCGAGATACAGCTCGCCGCCCTCGTCGAGCAGCCCGTGTCCGGCGAAGTACACGATGAGCAGGTCGGTCGCCGCCCGCGCCGCCTCGTGCACCGACTCGAGCATGGCCGAGCTGGAGGTGGGATTCTCAACCAGGACGCAGTTGCCGGCGGGCAGGCCACCGACGTCGGGGGCGGTGAGCAGGCCGGCGAGGTCCCGCAGGTTCGCCGCGACCGCGGGCAGGGCCGGCATCCGCCGATACGCCGTCACGCCGATGAGAACGGCTCGGGACCGCGCGGGGTCCGCCGGCGCCGACATCACCCGCCCTCGTCGGCGTCGCCGCGGCCCTCGTTCAGGAACTTCTCGATGAGCCCCGCGTCGATGGCGGTTCCGTCGCGGATCGTCAGTGTCGCCCCGTCCCACCGGGTGATGGTGACCATGGGAGGCTCGGCCCGCGTCCCCAACCAGGTGGCAACCGATACCGCGAGGCTGCCGAGTGCCGTGGCGTGGGTAAGCACGACGTCGAGGACGTCGAGCGCTCCCATGCTGTCGGCCCGCGGCGAGGGCATGGACACGTCAGTGTCGTTGGGGAGCGTGGGATCGCCTCGCAGCCAGCTGTAGAGCGCGTTGCCCGCAACCCCGTCCGCCGTGGCGATACGCACCCGCAACCCGACCTCCGTGTGATCGAACGGTCACCCGTCGAACACAGTACCGGGTCGACATCCCCGGAACGTCGTTGATCAATCGCGTCCGCCGCTGCGACGTCCGCTCCCTCGGGGTCGCGCGGCCGTCCTCGTTCTGCGGCGTACCGAGGCGACCGACCAGCCAGGATGACGACGGCTCCGCGGGTCCGACTTTTTCGCACCATGCGGCACCCGCGGCGGAAGACGTCAACGCGATCCCGTACGCAGTTCGGGGTCGGGCTGCCGTGACGGCACCTGCCCACAGGCCTGCCGCCCCGGCAGACGGTGTACTGGTACTTCGCCCGCTGGGAGGCCGCCGGTACGACCGAGAAACTGCTGGTTACGTTGCCGATTGAGGCTCGGATGCTCGACAGCCGCGACCCCCCAGCCGCCGGCCGGGATCATCGACTCGCGGAGTGTGCGGGCCGCAGACACGGTCGGCCGGGACAGCCGGGGCTACGACGCCGTGAGTCGTGGGCACCGAAAGCACGTCATCAGCCAGTGGTCTGCCAATCTCACGGACCAGGCTGCCGACATCCGCAGCCGGGCGGGACGCGAGTTCGCTATCCAGGCTTCCGAACTGGGTGTCGCTGTCTCGGCGATCGTAAGCGGTAATCCACTGGCGGCTCTGCTTGGAGGCGATACGGCCGCGGCCGCCGGGGCGAAGTTCTTTCTACCAAGGCAGGCAAGCCAGTACCGCAATCTCCTGGTCGCGAAGGAGCGCTTTAGGTATAGGCCTTGGAACCGAGTAACCGGCAAAATCAAATGCTGCGACCGGCCGAACCTGCCCCGCGTGGTCGCATTACAAGCATCACCAGCCAGCCGACACCAAGCAGTACCACGACGACCGCCAGCGGTACCGCAAGGTCGGTGAACCATTCGTCGCTCCGATGGAACAGAGCAAAGTGCGCTAGCAGCGAAAGAGCAAGGCCGAGCGCACCAAAGTACACCCCGAACACGACTGGTGGCATTCGTACCGCCACACCCCAGCGTGAGACGTTCTGCGGAGTCCGTCGCTCTCGGCAGGCAACGGTCACGACGGACCACACCATGAGCGTAGCTCCCGCCAGTTCCACACCCACAAGAAGGGCGCCGACAAGCCCTCGCATAGTATCCCATCCTACTTAGGCTCCGCCGGTCGGCAGAACCCCTGGTGAGAGCCCTGGGCAGCGGTGGGCAGCGGTGGGCACTCCTGGTCACCGCTGGTCACCCCGCTGCCGGTACCCTGGGGACTCGCGCCCTCGTAGCTCAGGGGATAGAGCAACGGTTTCCTAAACCGTGTGTCGTAGGTTCGATTCCTACCGGGGGCACCAGCGCGCGGCGATCTTGGGCCGGTGAGCGTGGTCGGGCGCACCTGCCTGGAGCGCGTCCGTCCGGTCGTCGTGATGGCGCGCCCGCCGGTGCGCGGATCCCCGACTCACCCACAATCGCGGGGCGCACGGGGTGCGGGTCGGCGACCGGGTCGCCACGCTGGTCTCGCTCACCCTCACCCCGCTGGTGATCACCGATGGCCGTGGGACGGGGCCGCCGGGATCAAGGTTCATCGGACGGTCAGAGTGCGGATCGTGATGTCGCTGCGCGGGCGGCCACCACCAGGGCCGGGGTCGTACGCGCCGTCGTGCCCGGCCTGTGTGGCGGCGCGGAGGACGTCGAGCCCCGCCGGGGTGATCGTGCCGATGACGGTGTAGTCGGGCGGAAGTTCGATGGTCTTGTAGAGGAAGAAGAACTGGCTGCCGTTGCTGTCCGGCGAGCCGGCGTTGGCCATCGCAAGGGTGCCCTCCGGGTACGGCACGGCGGCGCCCACCGGCAGGTTCTCGCTCATGAATCGGTACGCGGGGCCACCTGTACCGTCGGTCTCCCGGTAACCGGCGCCCTTGGCGGACGGGTCGCCGCACTGCAGCATCCCGTCGAACATCCGGTGGCACTTGGTGCCGTCGTAGAAGCGCCGGTCGGCGAGGTACGCGAGGCTGGCCGTGGTGCACGGCACCTTCGCCACGTCGATCGTCGCCGTGATCACGCCGAAGCTGGTGTCCGCCGAGAAGGTCCGCCGCCCGGCGGCCGGCACGCTCGTCGGCGGGGTACCCACGTCGACGGTGGTGGACGGGCGGTCAGCCGCCGGCACGGAGATCCAGGTACACCGCACCTCGCCGGGAAGGGCACCGCCGGCGGTGGCCGACGGGGCCCCGGGCGACCCGGCGTCGGCGGATGCGGTGGCGTTCCCGCCGGCAGTGACCGCACCCTGCGGCGTGCCGGCGGGCTCCCGGTCGCCGACGAGCCGCCAGACGACGACTGCGCCGGTGGCGATCAGCACCAGGGCGACCACCCCGGCGACGATCCCGCCCACGAGCAGGCCCGTCCGTCGACCGCCCCGGCCAGGTGGCGCCGAGGGAGGTGGTCCCATCGGCGGCGGCCCGCCGTACCCCGGCGGTGG
>DATMJT010000184.1:0-3953 GCA_035553735.1 Pilimelia sp. | reverse complement strand
GAGATGGGCCCCCACGACCAGCACCTTGTTGGCGTCGCCGCCGGGGGAGTCGGCGATCACGTTGCTGGTCTTCGCGGCCGCGTCGACCTCGGTCGTGGTCTTGACGCGCACCGTCACCTCGCCGGCGAGTGCGGCGGCGTTGAGCGCGGCGCCGTCGGCGTAGCTCATCCCGACCACCGGGATGCCGACGGGGCCGCCCAGGGTGCCCTCGAACGGGTCCTGGCGACCCGGCTGGCCCTCGTTGAAGATGATGACCGCGTCGTAGCCGGCGGCCTGCGCGTTCCTGGCCTTGAGCCCGAACTCGCAGGTGCCTCGCTGGATCAGCGCGATCTGCGGGTCGGGGCCCGCGGGCGTGAAGTCGGACGCCTGACAGCCGGCCGTGGAGCCCGGCGTGGCCGGCGGCGGGATGAGGTTGTCCTTCACCGGCACGACCTGGCCGGTCACCTCTCCGCTCCCGGAGAAGTCGAAGGTGACGGTCTGGTACGTCGTGGCGGTCGGTGACACCTGGGCCAGCTCGGCGGGGGCCAGCTCCCGGTAGAACGGGAACGTGAACTCCTGCTCGGTGACCCGGTAACCGGCCTGAGCCAGCACCTGCGTGACGTACGCGACGCTGGCCGCGTATCCCGGGGTGCCGGAGGCGCGGGTGCCGCCGTTCTGGTTGGCGATGCGCTGCAGGACCCGCTCGTGTCCCATGATGCTGTTGACGGTGACGGCGTCGCGCAACCGCTTGGTGTTCACCTTGTCGACCGCGAGCGCCGGCGTCGGCGCCAGCGCGACGACCAGCAGAGCGGCGACCGGAATGGCCAATTTCCGCACGAAAACTTCTCCTCGTTTCGAGTTCCGGGGCTGCCCGTCGCCGCTGGGTGAGAAGCAGGCTCCGGCCCGCAGCATTGAGGGCAGCGACTATCGTGCGGTCGCAGACTAACTCACCCGTTCTTTGGCGGGAAGGTTTGATGTGCGACTTCGACCCCGGGCCGCACGTCACAAACCGTGAGGACTTCGAATGCCGTTCGGCGGTCGGTACTGTCTGGGCGCTTTTGGCGGCGTACGTCGCTGATTTCCGTGACGGTTTTCGGACCACCCCTCCCGGAGCGAATTCGTGACCGTGTACCAGCGGCGGCATTCTGGCCGGCGGCCGGTGGGTGCCGGGTCGGCCGGCGCGGCGCCGCCGGGCACGAGGTACCGTCACAGTCATGGCCACAGCGAACGTCACAGTGTCGCTGGACCCGGCGGTGATCCAGATGGCGCGGGACCAGGCCAAGGCCGCGGGCGTCAGCATGTCGGCCTGGGTCGCGCGGATCATCCGGGCCGCGACGATTGCCGAGGCGGCGCGTCGGTACGAGCAGTTCGACCGTCGCGAGGCCGATGCGGAGGCCATGGCGGCGTGGGACGCGACGTCCCGGCCCGGCGGCCGCCTCACGGGTGCGGAGTGGTAAGGCAGGGCGAGGTCTACGACTACGAGGCGGGCGGGCAGCGCTACCGCGTGCTGGTGGTCAGCGCGGACGCGCACAACGAGGTGCGTACGCCGTGGGTCGTGCCGGTGCGGCGCGGCTCGATGGATGCCCCGCCGTACCTGGTGGCCCTGGTGGACGCCGACCCGGTCGGCGGCACCGCCGACCTGGACCGGCTCGACCGGGCGCCGGTCTCCGGAGCGCCGGTCGGGATCGTGACCGGCGCCACCATGCAGCGCGTACGCGAGGCGCTGCGTACCCTCTTCGACCACTGACGCCCCGCCCGCCGGACCGGGCACCCCTCGGTCCCGGGCACGCGTCGCCCCGGGCGCCCGCCATCTCGCCGACGGGTCCGCGCGGCGGGGCGTCGGCGAGCCGGTCCGAATGCCCCGCTACTCACGGGAAGGACCGCCCCGGACGGGGTCGCTCGGCGCGGCGTGTGCACATGGTGCAATTCGACGTCGCCGCGGTGCGAGTTGTTGGGCCGTAATTGTCCACATTCTGTCGTGAGTAGAGTCACGTCGACGAATCTCGTCCTTATCTGCGCGTGACCCGGGTATCGGGTGGTCGACCGTCCCCTCGACAACCCAAGGCGATGCCCCATGTCGCGCCCCATCCCCCGGGCGGCGGCCACCCCGCGACGCCGGCTGCCCACAGCGAGACCTGGCCAGATGAGGGTCACCGCCCTCGTCCCCGCCCACAACGAAGCCGCACAGATCGCCGAGTCGATCCAGTCCCTGCGGGCACAGGAGCGCCCGCCGGACCGGATCGTCGTGATCGCCGACAACTGCACCGACGACACCGCCGCCATCGCCGCCGGCCTCGGCGTCGAGGTTCTGGTGACCCGCGACAACGTGCACAAGAAGGCGGGCGCGCTGAACCAGGCCCTGGACGACCTGCTGCCCACGCTCGACCGGTATGACGCCGTGCTGGTGATGGACGCCGACTCGGCCCTGGACCGCGGGTTCGTGCACCACGCGGTCCGGCTGCTGGCGACCGGCCGGTACGCCGCCGTGGGCGGCACGTTCACCGGCAAGGACGGCGGCGGCCTGGTCGGCATGTTCCAGCGCAACGAGTACGCCCGGTACGCCCGCGACGTGCGGCGGCTGCGGGGCAAGGCGCTGGTGCTCACCGGCACGGCGACGCTCTTCCGTGCGCTGACGCTTCAGGAGGTGGTCGACGCGCGGCGCGACGGGCGGCTGCCCGGGCACGACCGCGTCTACGACGTCCGCGTGCTCACCGAGGACAACGAGCTGACGCTGGCGATCCTCCACCTGGGACTCGAAATCATCGCGCCCAAGGAGTGCACCCTGGCCACGGAGGTGATGCCGACCTGGCGGGACCTGTTCCGACAGCGCCTGCGCTGGAAGCGCGGTGCGCTGGAGAACCTGCTCGACTACGGGTGGACCAGGATCACCTGGTCGTACTGGGGGCGCCAGCTGCTCTCGCTCATCGGCATCGTCGTCATGGCGCTGTACCTCGGTTCGGTGGCGTACTCCTTCGCCGTCGCCGGACGGGTGCAGCTCCATCCGCTCTGGATCGCCGTGACGATCGTCTTCGCGCTCGAACGGATCGTCACGGTCCGCGGCCGCGGCCCCGCGCAGATGGCGGTGGCGGGGCTCCTGCTGGTCGAAATGGTCTACGACGTCTTCCTGCTCGCCGCTCAGGCGAAGGCGTTCTGGGAGGCGGCCTGGAAAACCGATAGGAGGTGGTGAGGATGTACAACGGTGTGGCGACCGGCTCCGCCGCGGGAACCGCCGCGGCGCTGCCGTTGACCGGCGTGAACTCGGTGTGGCTGGCACTGGCCGCGTTCACGCTGATCAGCGCGGGCGTCGCGCTCAAGCGGCTGTTCCCGGCCCGGGAGGGGTGACCGGCCCGGGAGCTGACGGGACGCCCCGACGGCCGGGCGCCCCCGGGACCTTCAGGTCCCGGGGGCGCCCGGCCGGAGAGGGTGTCGGGAGGGTTGAGCCGGGTGGTGCCGACCGGCCTGCCGGGGCTCAGCCCCAGAACGATGACCAGTCGTTGGTGGACCAGTAGCTGCTGGCCCAGTAGCGCCCGGCCCAGTAGCGCCCGGCCCAGTAGCGGCCGGACCAGTCGGGGTCCTGCCAGGAGGTGCCGCCCATCCAGGGGGTGCCGGGCCAGGCCGCGGCGCCCCAGGTCTTGGAGGCCCAGGAGGAGCCGGTCCAGCCGTCGCCGGCCATCCGGTTGCCCATCCAGACGCCGGGCTTGGCGTTGTCCCAGGACACCCGCTGCTTGGCGTACACGGCCCAGGCGGCGGTGTCGAAGGGTCCGAAGATGGAGCGGGCGCCGTCGAGCTTGGTGCCGTCGTGCCAGGTGACGCCGGCGCCGCCGCGGGTGAGGTTGAGGTCCCCGTTGCCGGTGGACTTGGCCCAGGACTGCGCGGTGGTGGTGACCGTGCGGCTCAGGGCGTTGTGCACGTTGACCTGCTTGAGGCCCTTGCTGGCGCCCAGGCCGACCTGCAGCGGGACGGCGCTGCCGACC
>DATMJT010000183.1:0-2891 GCA_035553735.1 Pilimelia sp. | reverse complement strand
GCCGGCGACCGTACGCGGCGGACCCGGTATCGACCAGGATCGCATTGGTTCGACCCGCCCGCGAGGGATTCGCTGTGGATCTAGCATGAGGTGGTGCCGGGGGTGCCGCTGCGACCCATGCTGGCCACCGCCGGCCCTCTGCCGGCAGGTGCCGGCTGGGCGTACGAGTTCAAGTGGGACGGCGTGCGCGTGATAGCCGACCTGGGCGCGGGCGCCACCCGGCTGTACGCCCGCTCCGGTGCGGAGGTGACCATCGCGTACCCGGAGCTGGCCGGGCTCGGCGCCGCGACCGGCGACGCGGTCCTCGACGGCGAGGTGGTGGTGCTGACCGATGCCGGTCGTCCGTCGTTCACCGCGCTGGCCGAGCGCATGCACGTGCGCGACCCGCTCCGGGCCGCCCGGCTGGCGGCCAGCCTCCCCATCACCTACCTGATCTTCGACGTGCTGCGGCTGCGCGGCGCGGACCTCACCGGCCTGCCCTACGCGGCCCGGCGCGCCGCGCTGGAGTCCCTGGCCCTGGCCGCTCCCCGCTGGGCGGTGCCGCCCTGGTTCCCCGACGGCGCGGCCACCAGCGCGGCGGCCGAGGAGCTGGGCCTGGAGGGCGTGGTCGCCAAGCGGCTCGACTCGGTCTACCGGCCGGGCCAGCGCTCCCCCGACTGGGTCAAGGTCAAGCTCGACGTGACCGAGGAGTTCGTGGTCGGCGGCTGGCGCCCCGGCGCGCGGCGGATCGGCGGCCTGCTGGTCGGCGTGCCCACGCCCGCGGGGCTGCGCTTCGCCGGCCGGGTCGGCGGCGGCATCGGCGCGGACGCCGAGCGGGCGCTGCTCGCCGAGCTGGAGCCGCGGCGCGCGGCCGGGTCGCCGTTCGAGCCACCGGTGCCGCGCGAGGACGCCCGGGGGGCGATCTGGACCCGGCCCGAGGTGGTCGTCGAGGTCAGGTACGGTCAGCGCACGCCCGACGGCCGCCTGCGCTTCCCCCGGTTCCTGCGGCTGCGCCCGGACCTGACCCCGGCGGAGGTGGCCGAGGCGGCCGGGGAGGGAGGCGGCGGTGCCCGATGACCGGCTGGTGGTCCAGGTCGACGGCGTCGAGCTGGAGCTGTCGAACCTCGACAAGGTGCTGTACCCGGCCGTCGGCTTCACCAAGGGCGAGGTCATCGACTACTACACCCGGGTGGCGCCGGTGCTGCTGCCGCACCTGCGCGGCCGCGCGCTGACCCGCATCCGCTACCCCAACGGCGTCGACGGGGCGTTCTTCTTCGAGAAGAACGCCCCCGCCGGGACCCCGGACTGGGTCCGGCTGGAGCGGCTGCCCGCCCCCGGCTCCTCGACCGGGCGGGAGATGCTCGACTACGTGGTCGCCGACGACCTGCCGACGCTGGTGTGGCTGGCCAACCTCGCCGCGCTGGAGCTGCACACCCCGCAGTGGCGGGTCGGCGCCGAGCCGGACCTGCTGGTCGTGGACCTGGACCCGGGTGCGCCGGCCGGGCTTGTCGAGTGTGCGGCGGTGGCGCTGCTGCTGCGCGACCGGTTGGCCGCCGACGGGGTGGCCGCCTTCCCCAAGACCTCCGGGCGCAAGGGCATGCAGCTGTGCTGCCCGATCGCGGGGCGGCAGTCCGCCGACGAGGTGTCCGCGTACGCCCGGCGGGTGGCCGAGGAGCTGGAGCGGGCCGTGCCGTCGGCGATCACTTCGAAGATGGCCAAGCGCCTGCGGCCCGGCAAGGTGTTCATCGACTGGAGCCAGAACAACGGGGCCAAGACCACGGTCGCGCCGTACTCGCTGCGCGCCGAGCCGACCCCCACCGTCTCCACGCCGCTGCGCTGGGACGAGGTGCTCGCGGCGGCGGACGGGAGGGCGCCCCGCTTCCACGCCGCCGAGGTGCTGCGCCGTGTCGAGGAGCACGGCGACCTGCTGGCCGGTCTGCTGGCTCCGGGCCCCGAACTGCCGGCCCGCTGAGTGCGCCGCCGGGCGGCGCGGGTCCGGGCGGCGCGGATCCGGCCGGTCAGCCGGTCGGGCCGCCGCGACCGGGCTCCACGGCCGCCAGCTCCACCAACGCCAGCTCGCCGGCCGGGTGCACCGCCCGCAGCCGCAGGCCCGCGCCGGCGGCCAGCGCGGCGATCTCGTCGCCGGTCCGCTCCCGGCCCCCGAAGTAGGCCAGCATCCGCAGGTCCATGCCGGTGCGGATGCTGCGCCCGTCGGGGCCGATGTGCTCCAGGACCAGCACCCGCCCCGTCGGACCGGCCGCCTCCCCGCAGCGGCGCAGGATGGTGCGGGCCGCGTCGTCGGGCCAGTCGTGCACGATCGCCGACAGCAGGTAGCCGCCCGCGCCCGGTGGCAGCGGGTCGAAGAAGCTGCCGCCCACCGCGTCGGCCCGGTCCGCGAGCCCGGCCGCCGCCAGCCTGCTCCGCGCGGTGGCCGCGGTGGCCGGCAGGTCCAGCACGGTGCCGCGCAGGGTCGGGTGCGCCCGCAGCAGCTCGGCCAGCAGCGCGCCGTCCCCGCCGCCGACGTCGACGAGGTGCCCGAGGGACGACCAGTCGAAGGACCTCGCCACCACCGGGGCGTCGATGGAGACGTCCCGGCTCATCTGGGCGTCGAAGGAGGCGGTGCGCTCCGGGTCATCGGCCAGGTCGTCCCAGAACGAGCGGCCGAACTGCACCGGGAACGCGGGCTCCCCGGTGCGCACGCAGTGCAGCAGGTGGACGAACGACGTGTCCGCCCGGCCGATGGCGCTGTCCAGGTCGAGCATCGCCCGCAGCTTCGCCGGGTGGCCCTCGCGCAGCGCCTCGCCCGGGGCGGCCAGCGCGTGGCGGCCGGTGGCGTCCCGGGTCAGCACACCGGCCGCGGCCAGGTGCCGCAGCAGCCGGTCCACCGCGCCCGGGTGCGCCCCCGCGGCGCG
>DATMJT010000182.1:0-4088 GCA_035553735.1 Pilimelia sp. | reverse complement strand
CCGGGGGGCCGCCGGAGCGGGCCGACGGGGAGGCGGCCGGCGGGGCTGCCGAGGCGGCGGCGGGCGGTGCGGCCGAGTCGGCGGCGGCTGGCGGGACGGCCGAGGAGACGGACGCGGCGACCCGGGCCCGCGCCCTGCTGCGCACCCTCGTCGCCGAGCAGACCCGGCTGGCGCCCGACGGCGTCGAGGACACGGTGCCGCTGGAGCGATACGGGCTGGACTCGCTGATGGTCACCCGGCTGACCGCCGAGCTGGAGACCCGCCTGCGTACCGCGGTGGACAAGACCCTGTTCTACGAGTTCGCCACCATCGCCGACCTGGCCGACCACCTGGCCGCCGCGCACGGTGCCGCGCTCGCCCCGCCCCCGTCCGCGACCGCCACCCCGGTGACCGCCGCCCCGGTGGCCGCCGCCCCGGTGGCCGCCGGGTCGGCCGCCACCGGGGCGGGCCTGGTGGGCCGGGACGCCGGAGCGATCGCGGTCATCGGGCTCAGCGGACGCTACCCGATGGCCGAGGACCTGGAGGCGTTCTGGGCCAACCTGCTGTCCGGACGCGACTGCGTCACGGAGATCCCGGCCGAGCGCTGGAACCCCGACCGGGACTTCGACCCGGTGCCCGGGCGCCCGGGCGCCAGCTACTCCCGGTGGGGCGCGTTCCTCGACGGCGCCGACCGCTTCGACCCGCTGTTCTTCGGCATCTCCGGGCGCGAGGCCGAGCTGATGGACCCCCAGGAGCGGCTGTTCCTGCAGACCGCCTGGCACGCCGTGGAGGAGGCCGGGTACCGGGCCGGGGACCTGGCCCGCCGCCCGGTCGGCGTGTACGTCGGCGTCATGTACGGCCACTACCAGCTCTACGGGGTGGACGCGATGCGTGCGGGCCGTCCTGTGCCGGGCTCCTCACACGCGGCCGTGGCCAACCGGGTGTCCTACACGATGGACCTGCGCGGCCCCAGCGTCGCCGTGGACACCATGTGCTCGTCGTCGCTGACCGCGATCCACCTGGCCTGTCAGTCGCTGCGCACCGGAGAGTGCGAGCTGGCCATCGCGGGCGGGGTGAACCTGTCGCCCCACCCGTACAAGTACGTCTTCCTCAGCCAGGGCCGGTTCCTGTCCACCGACGGCCGCTGCCGCGCGTTCGGCGCGGGCGGCGACGGCTACGTGCCCGGCGAGGGCGTGGGTGCGGTGCTGCTCAAGCCGCTGGACCGGGCGCTGGCCGACGGTGACCACATCCACGGGGTGATCACCGGGCACGCCGCCGCCCACGGCGGGCGCACCAACGGCTACACCGTGCCCAACCCCGACGCCCAGCGCCGGGTCGTCGCCGCCGCGCTGGAGTCCGCGGGTGTCGGCCCGGCCGACGTGTCCTACGTGGAGGCACACGGCACCGGGACCGGCCTGGGTGACCCGATCGAGATCTCCGGCCTGGCTAAGGCGTACGCGGGCGCGCCGCGCATCGCCATCGGGTCGGTCAAGTCCGGCATCGGGCACCTGGAGTCGGCCGCCGGGATCGCGGGCCTGACCAAGGTGCTGCTGCAGCTGCGCCACCGCAGGCTGGTGCCGTCGCTGCACGCCGATCCCCCGAACCCCGACATCGACCTGGGCCGCACGCCGTTCGTGGTGCAGCGCGAGGCGGGCGAGTGGCCCGCCCCGCACGCGGGTCCGCGCCGGGCCGGGCTGAGCAGCTTCGGCGCGGGCGGGGTCAACGCGCACCTGGTCGTGGAGGAGGCGCCGGCCGTGCCCGCGACCGCCACCGCGGCGGCGCAGCAGCGGCGGGCACCCGAGCTGTTCGTGCTCTCCGCCCGCGAACCGGACCGGCTGCGCGCCTACGCCGCCCGGCTGGCCGCGTTCCTGCGCACCGCCCGGGTCGACCTGGGCGATGTCGCCCACACCCTGCGCGTCGGGCGGGAGCCCATGGAGCACCGGCTGGCCGTGGTGACCGGCAGCGGCGCCGATCTGGTCCACGCGCTGGCCGAGTTCGCCGCGGGCCGCGTGGTGGCCGGCCTGGTGGCCGGAGTGGTGCGCGCCGGTGCCCGCGCGGACGCCGGCGCGGACCTGTCCGGGCTGGCCCGCGCGTGGGTCCGCGGGGCCGAGCTGCCGGCGCCGGCGGCGGGCGGGCGCCGGGTGTCGCTGCCGCTCTACCCGTTCGCGCAGGAGCGCTACTGGGTGGACACGGCGGCCGGCGCGCCGGCCGCGCCGCCCGGCGGGGCCGACCCGGCCACCGCCGCGGCGGAGCCCGGCGCCCATCCGCCACCGGCGGGCGGGCCGGGGGCGGACGTGGTCACCGTGCGCCCGGACGACCCGCTGCTGCGCGACCACGTCATCCACGGCACCAGGCTGCTGCCGGGCAGCGCGTGCCTGGAGCTGGTGCGCGCCGCGGCCGAGGCGACCGGGCGCGGCGCGGTGCGCGGGCTGTCGACGGTGACCTGGGGGAGCCCGATCACCGCCGACGCCGGGGCCCGGCGGCTGCGGGTGGTCGTCGGCGCCCCGGCCGCCACGGCGGAGCCGGCCGACCCGACGGCCGCGACCCAGCCGGCCGATGCGCCGGGCCACCGGGCGCCGTTCGAGGTGGTCGGCGAGGACGGCACCGGGCACGTGCGCGGGACGGTGGACTTCGGCGAGCCGGGTCCGGCACCCGCCCGGCTGGACCTCGACGCGGTGCGCCGCCGGTGCACCGGGCACCACACCGGCGCCGAGGTGCACGCCTGGTACCGCCGCGCCGGATTCGACTACGGGCCGGCGTTCGACGTGGTGGAGGAGGTCCACTACGGAGCCGGCGAGGCGCTGCTGCGGGTCGGCGCGTCCGCCGCCGACGGTGGCGGGGGGCTGCTGCACCCGGCCCGTCTCGACGGCGCGCTGCGGGTGTGCCACTGGGTCGGCGGGCCGCCGGGCGACAACCCGGCCATCCCGTTCGGGCTCGGCACGGTGCGCTTCCGGGGGCCGCTGCCGGACGTCTGCTGGGCGTACGCCGCCGTGCGCCCCGGGACCGACCCGGCGCGGCTGCGCTACGACGTCACCCTGACCGACGCGGACGGCCACGAGGTGCTGCGGGTGGCCGACTTCGCGCTGCGCGCCCCGGCCCGTCCCGGCCTGGCCTGGTACCGCCCGACCTGGCGTCCCGCGGCATCCGCGCCCGCGGCGGAGCCCGCCGGACCCGCGCCCGCGGCGACCCTGCTGCTGTGCACCGGCGATCCCCGATTCGCCGTGGCCGGCGCCTGGCCGCACGTGGTGCGGGTGCCGCGCCCCGCGGACCTCCCGGCCGCCGTGCGCGCCACCCGCGGCGAGCTGGACGTGCTGCTGGCGTGGGGGCTCGACGGCGCCAACGACGCCGAGCACGGGGTGCTCGCCGCGCTGTCCCTGGCCCAGGCGGCGGCCGGGCGCCGGGTGCGGTGCCTGGCCGTGTGGCCGGACACCGGCGAGCCCGGGCACGAGGCCGTGGCCGGGTTCGCCCGCTCGGCGGGCCGGCACTTCCCGTCGTTCCAGCTCGCCACCCTGCGCGTCGGCCCGGGCGTCGACCCGGCGCGGGCGGCCGCCGCGGAGTTCGGCGCGCCGCGCGGCCTGGAGGTCCTGCACCGCGCCGACGGCCGGTTCGTCCGGGTGGTGGAGCGGCTGGCGGACCTGCCCGCCGCCCGGCCCGCGCCGCTGCGCCGCGGTGGCGCGTACCTGGTCACCGGTGCCACCGGGGGTCTCGGCCGGTGGCTGGCCACCGAGCTGGCCCGGCGGTACGCCGCCCGCCTGGTGCTGGTGTCGCGCACCGCCGACCGCCACGCCGAGCTGGCGGAGCGGGTGCGCACGCTGGGCGGCGAGGCCCTGCTGGTGTCCGCGGACGTCGCCGACGCCGCGGACGTCGGCCGGGCCGTGGCGCAGGGCCGCGCCCGGTTCGGCCGGCTGGACGGGGTGTTCCACCTCGCCGGGGTCGCGGACGACGCCCCGCCCGCCGAGGTGGATCCCGCCCGCTTCGCGGCCGGGATGGCGGCCAAGGCCGCCGGGACCGCGCACCTGGACGCGGCCACCGCCGACGCGCCGCCGCCGCTGTTCGTGGTCTTCTCCTCGCTGGCCTCGCTGCTGGGCGACTTCGGCGGTGCCGTACCC
>DATMJT010000181.1:0-6218 GCA_035553735.1 Pilimelia sp. | reverse complement strand
GTCCGGGGGCGGGTGCTGTCCACCGCCGCGACCCCGGCGGTGGACAGCACCCGCCCCCGGACGTTCGTGGTCAGGTCGAGCAGGCTCGCGGCGGCGGAGACCTCGCCCTCGGTGTCCGTGATGAACGTGACACCGGCGGTGTCGTCCGGCGGGACCCCACCCGCGGCGGTTTCCGGGTGGAAGGCGTAGGTGCGCAGCCGCGACACGGCCTGGACCCGGTCGTGGTCCGAATGGTCGAGCACTCGCACAGTGGGCATGGGTGGCGTCTCTCTGACCGTGGAGCGGGCCGTCACGCCGTTGCGGCGGACGACGCGCCCAGGGCGGCAAGGCCGGCGGCCACCCCGTCGGGGTGTCCGAAGACGGCGGAGGCGGCGATCAGCCGGTCCGCACCCGCTGCCTGCAGGTGCGCGGCCCGGGCGGCGGTGATGCCGCCGTCGACGGCGATGGGCACGTCGGGCCTGCCGTTGCGGTCCAGCAGCTCCCGCAGACGGCGCACCTTGCGCACCGTGTAGGGCAGGAACTCGCTGGTGCCGGGGCTGCTCGTCATGACCGTGACCTGGTCGACGTCGTCGAGCACCTCGGTGATCGCGTCCAGGCCGGTCGCCGGGTTCAGGGCCAGCGCCCGGTGCACCTGCGCTGCGGCGAGGCGGCGCAGCGACCGGGCGAGGTGGCGGCTGCCCTCCACGTGCAGGGTGACCATGTGCACCGGAATGTCGATCAACGCATCGACGGTTCGGTCGGGATCGATGACCTGCAGGTGCACGTCCAGCGGCAGCGATGTCGCCGCCGCGACGGCACGGACGGTACGTACGCCGAAGCTGATCTCGTCGACGAAACAGCCGTCCATGACGTCGAGGTGCAGCATGGGGGCGCCCGCCTGATCGGCGGCCGTCACGGCCTCGGCGAGGCGGAGGGGGTCGGCGCCCAGGAGGGCGGGGATCACCTGCGTCATGGTTTCTCCTCCTACGGGGTCAGCGACCGGCTGCCACGTCTTGCAGGGTGAGGGCGGCGCGGAGACTGTCGACCACGTGGTCGCGTTCCGGGCGGCTGAGGTTCGGCCGGATGGGCAGGCACAGCGTGGTCCGCGCCTGGTGTTCGGCGTGCGGGAAGTCGCCGCCGAGGCCGAGGTCGGCGAAGGCGGGTTGCCGGTGAATGGGCACCGGATAGCGCACCACGGCGTCCACGCCGCGGCGGCACAGTTCGGTGAGGACGGCGTCGCGTGCGGGCACCGTCACCTGGTACAGGTGGTACACGTGCTCGGGATCGGGTGCCGGGGTCACCCGGACGGGAGGTGCGGCGAGGCGGGCGGCGTAGTCGGCTGCGACGGTGCGCCGCTGCTCGTTCCACCGGTCGAGGTGTTCGAGCTTGTGGTCGAGCACCAGGGCCTGCAGCGCGTCGAGCTTGGAGTTCACCCCGCGCAGCACGTGGTTGTTCTGGCCCTGCTGGCCGAGGTTGCGCAGGGTACGGATGCGGTCCGCCAGGTTGTCGTCGGAGGTGACGACGGCGCCGGCGTCGCCGGCGGCCGCCAGGTTCTTGCTGGGATGGAAGCTGAAGCAGCCGGCGTGGCCGAACGAGCCGACCCGGGACGTGCCGGATCTCGCCCCGACCGCCTGTGCGCAGTCCTCTATGAGAGCCAGGCAGTGGCGGTCGGTGAGCGCGCGCAGTGCCGCCATGGGCAGGGCCTTGCCGAACAGGTGGACCGCCAGGACGGCCCGGGTGCGCGGTCCGATGGCGGCGTGCACCTGCTCCAGGTCCATGAGGTGGTCGTCCGGTCGGCAGTCGACGAGCCGCGGGACGGCGCCGACCGCGGTGATGGCCAGGGCGGAGGCGTAGAAGGTGTTGGCGACGGTGATGACCTCGTCCCCAGGACCGATGTCGAGGGCGCGTAGGGCGAGGATGAGCGCGTCGGTGCCGGAGTTGACGCCGACCGCGTGGCGGGTGCCGACGTAGCGGGCGAACCGGTTCTCGAAGCGCTGCACGGTCTCGTCGAGGATGTAGCTGCCGTTGACCAGCATCCGCCGAATCTGGTCGACGGTGGCGTCGAGGTCGGCAAACTGCGCCGGGTAGTCGTAGCGGGAGACCTGCACGATTCGCTCCTCCAGGTGTCGAACGGATGGTCACGCGCAGGGCTGGACGACCGCCTTGCCGCCGAAGCCGGACTCGAGGTGTCGGGGCAGCACCACCGCGGCCTCGGTGAGCGTGAGCCGCTGAGTGATCAACGTCTGCAGGCGCCGGGCCAGCCCTGCCGGGTGCGTGGGGTCCAGCAGTGCCAACGAGACGTGGAAGTCGTCGGTGAGCGCCCCGTGGGTGCCGGCCACATGCAGTGGCCCACCGGCGCGGTGCAGGGTCACCAGCCGCTCCCGCCGACGCACCCCGTCGAGCGGCGTGCCCTGCAGCGCGGTGGTGGGGTCGGTGCCGGCGAACAGCAGCAGCAGCCCGCCGGGCTCCACCAGCTCCGCGGCGTGGTGCAGCGCCTGCGGTGTCGCCGCCGCTGTGGCCAGGATGACTCGCGGAAATCGTCGCGCTCCGGCCGGTTCCAGTGACGCAGCTGGCAGGAACTGCCGGTGGCGTAGGAACTCGATCCGACCGGGGCTGCGGTTCAACAGCCGTACGGGTACGCCGCGTTCGTGGAGCACCGCGGCGATGAGAGTGCCGGCCATGCCGGCGCCGAGGACGGCGGTGGGCGCCTCGACCGGCAGCGCCAGCTCCCGGCTGGCCGTTTCGAGCCGGCGGACGCAGTGCACGGCGCAGGCCAGGGGTTCGGCGAACACGGCGGCCGGAGCCGGCACGACGTCGTCGACCGGGACCAGTGCCGCGCGCAGTGACTCCGCCGCTCCGAACATCTCGACCAGCTCGCCGAAGCCGCAGGTCCGCTCGACCGTCGGGTGCGGGTCGTACACGACGCGTTGGCCGACGGGGACGAGGGTGTGCGGGCGGGCCGCCACCACCCGGGCGACGATCTCGTGGCCGAAGTCGCGGCGCAGGTGCCGTTGCTTCGCGAGCTCGCGCAGGTCGGAGCGGCACACCCCGATGAGCGTCGGGGCGATCAGGACCGCCGCCTCGGACGTCCGGTCGGCCACCTCGGCGTGGATCACGCGCAGCTCGGTGTCCTGTCGTTCGATGCGCCGGTAGCCGCGTCCCGCGGGGATCATCCGGCCCTCCTCAGGGCTGCGACGGTGCGGGTCAGATCTGGTGCGCGGCGGTCGGCGGTCAGGAACGGGTCCACCGCTACCTTCAGGCACCGCTCCCGCTGCGCGCGGCCGCGGGGGCTGCTGTCGGCCAGGCGGGGCAGCAGCGCGGCCGCCGCGCGCAGCGACACCACATGGGTCAGGACCCGGCCGAATCGCTCGGGATGGCGCAGCAGCAGCTGCTGGGCCGCGTGGAAGTGCCGGTCGGCGGTGCCGCGATGACCGGTCAGCCACAGGGTGTGGCCCGCCCGGGCGGTCGCTCGCTGCACCCGGCCGGGCCGCGGACGGCCGCAGACGTTACCGCGCCGGACGGCACCGAGATCGACGCCCGGCAGCTCGGGATGCCGGTCGTCTCGCGTGAACCCGCCGAAGAGATCTATTGCGCCGCCCGGTCGTACCGCGGCGACGGCCTGGCTCAGTGCCGCCGCGGCCGCCTCCCGCGGCACGCACAGCACAGCCGCGTCGAGGTCGGCGGCGCCCGCCGGTGCCGGGCGCAGGTCGGTGGACTGTAGGGCGCCGAGTTCGTGCAGGTAGGGCAGCCGGGTCGGTCGATCGTGGATGAGCCGCACCGACACGCCGCGCAGCTCGCCGACGAGGGCCGTGAGCACCGCGGTGCTGCCGGCGCCCCACACCCCCAGATCCCGCACCGCGGTGGCGGTCGTCATGAGCTCCCAGCCGTACAGGACCGCGGCGAGCGGCTCGATCAGCACCGCGATGTCGGCCGGGAGGGCCGGATCCACGTCGAAGAGCGGCCCGGTGCGGGCGGCGGGGAGCAGTTGCCGCAGTAGGCCATCGCGACTGTGCCCCAGAATGTCGTCCTGGTTGTCCGGGTCGACCGGGTTGAAGACCACGTGGCGCACGGTCCCGTCATCGGCGGTCACCTCGGCGAGGCCCTCGTGTCCGAGCACCCGAGCGGGGTCCGGCCGCGCCTGGCGCAGGATCTGCAGGTCGGTGCCGCACACCCCGACCAGCAGGACCCGCACCGGTGGGGGCTCCGCGGACGGCAGCTCCCACCGGTGTAGCCGTAGCCGCCGCTGTTCGCGAACGAGCACGTCGTAGCTGATGCTCATGCCGCCCTCGCCCCGACGGTGAGGTCAGTGAGGAGGGCGAGCGCGTGGGCGAGTTCGCGCGGGGTGATGTCCTCGACGAACTCCGCCCGCCCCAGGCCGAGCGGCAGCGGGCAGTGCTGGCGGCCATCGCGGTGACGGGTGCTGTCCTCCAGCGCCCGCCAGGCCTCGGCCGCGGTACATGCCTCGTGGTGGATCGGCAGGTTGGCTCGGCGCAGCAGGGTGAAGACCCGGTCGGCCTCGGCGGTGTTGACCATGCCGCGGTGCAGGGCGATGGCGGTGCACAGCGCCATGTCGACGGCGACGGCCTCGCCATGCAGCACCGCTCCCCTGGTCGCCATCTCCAGCGCCGGGCTGAAGGTGTGTCCGAAGTCGACCAGCCGGCGCAGCTCGTGCTCCCGCAGATTGGGCTCCAGCTCACCGAGCATGGCGCCGACCGCGTGGGTGATCACCTCCGGTGCGACGGCGCAGTCGAAGCGGGTGGCGATCAGCTCCTCGACGTGCTTGTCGAGCAGCTCGAACAGCACGCGGTCGCGCATGATGGCCACCTTCACTGCTTCGGCGAGGCCGTTGCTGATGTGCCGGGCCGGCAGCGTGCGTAGAAAACCTCGGTCGAGGATGGTGTCGGCGCACGGGAAGTAGGTGCCGAGCCTGTTCTTGTGGCCTTCATAGTTGATCCCGGTTTTGACGCCGACGCCCGCGTCGATGATGCCGATGAGCGTGGTGGGCACTCGGACGAACGGGGTACCACGGCGGTAGAGGCTTGCGGCCAGCCCGACGACGTCGGTCAGCACACCGCCACCGATGGCGATGATGGGATCGCTGCGCCGGTTGAGGCCGACGGTCTCCGCCGCGTCGAGGATCGTGCGCAGGGTCGTGAGGTCCTTGTTGCGTTCTCCCGCCTCGAGGATCAGGACCTCGGCGCGTACGTCGTGGTGACCCAGGTAGGTGCGCAGGGCCCGACCGTGCAGCGCGTGCACGCGCCGGTCGATGACCACCAGCCGGCGGGCGCCTGGCCGCAGCAGCGCCGCCTGGGCCAGGACGCGGTTGCCGGTGGCGAAGCAGTCGAAGGTTTCGTGGATCCGGTAGGTCAGTTCCTCGTAGGTGCGGACCGACCAGCTGACCATGGTGTGCGTCCTCCATCTGAGTCGTCGTCGGCGGCGCTGCCTCGGGCACGGACACCGGCACCACGCAGGGCGCAGAGGCCGTCGTCGGGGCCCAGCCGCAGCTGCCGGGTGAAGTGGTCCCGGCCGCGGTGGGACACGCCGTACAGCGGCATGCGCGCCAGATTGCGTAGCAGGCTGTCCCGGTACGTCGGCCCGAAACCGGCCGCCACACCGCCGGTCACCACGGTCGGGGCCACCTGCGGGTTCAGCGTTGCCTGGTAGAGCAGCACCTGGGCGAGCGGCTGGGTTACCAGGTCGAGCAGCAGCTGCGCTGTCGGGTCACCGGCGTGCACCCGCTGCGCGAACGCTGCCAGGAACACGGCCTCCGTCTGGGCGTTGTCGGCCGCGGGCGACGATGTCCACTCGGCGGTCAGGCGGCCCAGGTCCGGGTCGCCGGTGAGCAGCCGGACGATGCCCGGCCCGGACGAGAAGCTGGCGAGGTGACGGTCGGCGCCACAGTCACACCGGGCGTGGAGTCGACGGCCCTGCCAGAACAGCTCCACCGGCAGGTGGCCAATCTCGCCCTGGAGCCCGTGGCGCCGATCTGTGGGGATCTCCCCGGTGTCGAGGTCGATCGTCCGGTATCCGATGCCGCTGCTGACGGTGACTGCCGCGGCCGGGCCCCGAGCGCCGGCCAGATCCTTGATCAGCGCTGTTGCGAGCGCCGTCACATCGTTGATCACCGTCCAGCGGATGCCCGGACAGGCGCGGCGCAGCGCTGCGGCCATGTCGAAGTCGCAGACCGCCGGGCCCCACAGCGGCGCGCTGCCGACGATGCGGCCGGTGACGTGGTTGAC
>DATMJT010000180.1:0-13776 GCA_035553735.1 Pilimelia sp. | reverse complement strand
CCACTGGACACGGCAGCGGGTCTGGAAGCGCTGGCGGGGCCCATGGCGCTCGTGAGCGCCAGTCCGGCGCAGGGAAAGGCGGTCGCCTTGACGGGGCCGGTGGTCGGGTCCGGGGTGGGGGTCAGGGCCGGTCGGACCGTCGCCTCCGGCACGAGGCCGCCCGCACCGCCCGGGCCGGTCGTCCCGGTACTCGGCCGGACGGGCTGTCCCGGTTCGGCGGTCGGATCCGGACCGTCCGGTGGGGCAGGAACGGGGGACCCCTGGTTCCCCACGGGAGGGGCCGCAGCGACGGCGGGTGGCCGTCGGTGGCCTGGTTCAGGGGCGCCGACTGTGGCCGCAGTGAGCAGGACAACGCCAAGGATGCCGGCGGCGCCGCGCACGACAGCGGCGTGCCCGGGGGCGGCTGAAGCGACGTTGGTCAACAGCGGGACGCGAGCTGCCATGGTGGCCCAGGCCTCGGAGAGGACCTGGTTGGCACGGGCCGCCAGCGCGGACAGGCGCGTGGGCACAGCCTCGGCGAGGGTCGACACGCCGGCCAGCGCAGGGGCACCCGACGCCGGCGTGGCCGCGGCGGCATCGGCACCGCGGGCGGCTGCGTGCACGTCCACCACGGCCGGGTGTGCCTCCCGGTCCTCGCCGGCAACCGTGAACAACACGCCCCATCCCAGAGCGTGGGCAGAGACGTGGCGGGCGTCCTGGTAGACCTCGGGGCAGTGGGGACACCGCGGGTCGTCGTCGCGGAGGACGTGCCGTTCGAGGTCCCTGAGTTGCTCGCGGCTGAGGTCGGTGAAGCGTAGCCGCCGAGGGCGGGAGCCAGCCGCCGACGGCGGCGGAACGATTTCGGCCGCTCGTGGGCACGCCGCGCTGGATCTGGCGACCGCCAGGAGCGCCATCCAGTGAACGATCTTATCCTTGCCGCGGTTGGTCCAGCGGTAGGCCTCCTGTGGGGTGCAGTCGGCCTGTTCGGCAAGCGGCTGACCGGTGACCTCTTCCCCGGTGGTCACCAGTAGGCGCAGGTGAGTCTGCATCAGCTTGCGCAGCAGGGGCGACGAGAGGCTGTTCACCACGTCGGCCGCGTCGGCGACGGCGGTGCGTTGGTCATGGGAGTCGAAGCCCGGCTCCGCCACACCGAAAGCGGCGACTGGCACACCAGCTTCCGTCATGGCCTCCAGCGAGGGAAGATCGACCACGACGGTCTGCCCCTGCACGTCTCGGCTCGGTCGAGCCTTCTCATAGTGCGCCGCGAGGACGTGCCTGGCGATGCCGTACAGCCAGCGCCGAAGCTTGCGGGGCCGTGTGGAGTCGGCATGGAACTGACGGATCGCCCGGAGGAAGGCCTCCTGCGCCAGGTCGTCGGGATCAACCCAGGACGGCAGCTTCTTGCGCAGGTGACGCACGATGGCCGCGAAGTGGTCTTGGTAGAGCTGAGCGACCGCGACGGGGTCGCCGGCGCACAGCAGCGGCCACAGCCGAGCCGTCTCGGCGTCGGCGGGCTGCTCCGGCTCGCCGGAGGGCGGTTCGTTGTGGGGTTGTACTCCCGTCGGCATGTGCTCTCCCTGGAGATGGTTAGCCGGTCGGTGGGTACGTGTGGCGACATCGTCGCGATCTCTCACCCGGCGCCGAACCTTTGTGCCGCAATTTTCGGCACGCTACCTAGGCCTTGGGGAGGTCCTAGGGATCTTGCCGGTGCCATCGGAGAACACTCCGACTGTCCGCCGCATAACGGGTGTAACGATCACCCGGGAGCGAGGAAACCGTGTCGAACCAGTAGCACTCGATCACGTCACCGACACCGCCGCAGCGGCGCCCGGTCGCCTCAAGGTCATCGGGCGGCTTCCGCGCCCACCGGCGCGACGAAAGCGGGTGCGCGCGGCTCCGCCGTACACCGAACGTTTTCCACCCGACCCCGCGACGCGTGCGCACCGATCTCTCCCTGCGGCTCGGACGGACGGCACAGGGGAGGTCGAAAAGGGTTCACTGTGCGCAGAGGATGAACGACCCTCGCCGTGCCCGGCGCCCACGGCCACTGACCAACACCAAAGAGGCAAGATCAGCCGCCCACCTGACACTCCCCGGACGGGAGCCCGGTCGGCCAGCGAACCCACGCGATGCGGCATGACAGTACCAACGGTGGCGTTACGCGACTCGGCGTCCTTCAGCCACGGTCAAGGCGGCCCAAGCCGCGCGATGACAGGCGCGATCGCGTCAACGGCGTCCTGCCGTACCACATACCTGGTGACGCCCCAGCGCCGCTGGTGGTGCTCGATGGCGGCGAGAATTTCGTCCTGGGTTCCGATCAGTACGAACGGTGTGGCCAGCAGTTCGTCCACGGACAGCCCGACGCGTCCGGCACGCGGCGCCGCTGCCGCCTGCGCATCGTCGGTGACGACGACGGACTGCACGAGAGCTTCCAGCGGCGGAGTCCACCCCCGTCCAGCCGCGCCTTCGGCGACATGCTGCAGCTGCACCTCGATCTGCTCGGAACCCCATCGGGCCTCGTGCCGGTGGCCGTCGGGCAGCGTGCGGCCGAAGCCGGTGAGTCCGACGACGTCGGCGTGCGCGCCGGCCCAGCGCAGCATCCGCGAGTTCGCGGTGCCGATGGTCAGCGGTATCCTGGCCTGCACGGGCCTCGGCTCGACCAGCCTCGCCTCCTGCAAGGCGAGCTCCGGACCGCGTGACGTCACCGTTTTCCCGTCCAGCAGACCCCGAACGGCTCGCGCGACAGCCAAACACCGCCGCACGCGGCCACGCACGTCGGGTCGCTCCCGACCGACCGCGCGCCACTCGGCCGGCGTATGTCCAGCACCAAGCCCCAGCCGCGCCCGCCCATCGGAGACCACGTCCAGCGTGGCCACATCCGAGGCAAGCAGGATCGGCTCGCGCACCCCCGCGTTCGACACGTACGAACCCAACCCGATCGACGAGGTGACTGCCGCCGCAGCCGCCAACGCGACGAACGGCGACGCGTCGGACCCGGGGTGATCCGCGGTGAGAAGAGCGTCGAACCCCTCCGCCTCGCATCGACGCGCCAGCCTCAGCCACGCGCCGCCACTGGAAGGGCTCGCCTGCACAGAAAAGGACGTCACCTCGCACAGCATCCCAGCTCGTCAAGGACAACTCACCTCGGCCGAGCCCTGTCACCGGGCTGTGGCGGCCGTCGGCGCAGCCGTGTCACCGTCGCCGCCTGACGGATGGCCGGCGGCCGGCGCGTGTGTGCGCCGGCCGCCGACGTGCGTCCGCCGTGGGGCCTGGGGCGGGGCCCCGAAGGTGGGCTGGCCGGACCGGCCACTCACCTGCCAACCGCGTCAGCACATGTTGGTGCGCATGACCGTGTTCGCGTTCGTCCAGGACGCGCAGCCGGTGCCGGAGTGGCCGTACCAGTTGTGGCCGAACTCGTGCGCGGCCAGGAGGGCGAAGTCCCTCACCATGGTCGAGAGCATGATCCGCTGTCCGCGGCCCCAGTTGCAGCCGACGGCCCGTGCGGCGCCGCAGCCGGTGACGTACCCGGAGGTGCACCCCACCGGCGTGCCGCTGCCGGTGGTCTCAACGCCGTTGCCCCAGTAGGCGGCCCCCCGGCGGATCTCGGCGGCGCGGCTGGCGCAGGAAGCGGTGATGTAGTAGCGCCACGCCGGTACGGCAACCTGCACCGACCGCTCGGGGGCGGGCTTCTCGGCCTCGCCGGGAGCATCGCCGGTGACGAAGACGGTGGTCGGGCGTTCCCGGTGGAACTCTGCTGCGTGGAACTCCGCCGCACCAGCTGGTACGGCGGGCGCGAAGATCGCGAGCCCGGTGAGCGCGACGACAAGCGTCCGCACGATTCGGGACATGGGGACTCCTTCAAGGGGTGGGGTGGCGTCTGGCCGCGTCAGACGGACGCCACTGGTGGCGATTGACTGCTCGTCCGTGGGGTCCTCGCGGAGGAGGGCGGACGGCACACGTTCGCGTCGAGCGGAGGTGCGGCGGTGGACATCGATGGACGTCGAACGCTGTTATCGCAGCATCTCACCTACATCGTCCCAAGGCGACCGACAGATGTCGGAAGGTCAGCCACCGTGCGCGCTACAGCCGTCGGGCGAACCGGCACCCGGTGTCGGGATGCGTCGAGCTGTGCATCGCCCACGCGCGGGCCCGTTCCATCGACATACGTACATATCGTGGCCGACCCCGTTATCGACCAGCGTCCTGGCCACCGGGACGCCGCAGCCGCAGCCCAGATCGAGCACTGCGGCCCGGCTGCGCAGCCGTTGCTGCAGGGTCGTCAACGAGGGCATGTACGGCATCGGGTAGACGTGTTGCTGCGCGAAGGTGTGCCCACGTATCGCCGCTGCGCGCATCGCCACGGGCTATGTGCGCAGGATCTTGTCCATCGGTCTACCCTTGGCCAGTTCGTCGACCAGCTTGTCGAGATAGCGGATCTTCTGCATCAAGGGATCGTCGATCTCCTCGATCCGCACTCCGCAGATGGTGCCGGTGATAGACGAGGCGTGCGGGTTGAGTCGGGCGGCGGCGAAGAAGTCCTCGAAGGTGGTGCCCGATGCCAGATGACCCTCTAGCGCAGAGTCGTCGAAGCCAGTCAGCCACTCGATCACCTGGTGCAACTCGGCCTTCGTGCGTCCCTTCCTCTCGATCTTCGTCACATAGTGGGGGTACACGGACGCGACGCTGGTCGCGAAGATCCGGCTCATTCCACGGACAGTACCGCTCTCCCGGAGGAGGAATCCGCTCATGCCGCCGACCTCGCGTGGCATGACAATCCGCGTGCGCGCGTTGACGGGATCATGTTGACTCTGGCGGTGGATCGTCAACGGCTCAGCAGCCTCGCGCACTCGCACCATCCGATCGCGGCCCCGGTCCGCGGGGTCAACCTCAACCGGCTCCTGCGCCGAGCGGACCGCCAACCGGCGGCGCGGGTCCTCGATCTTGGGTGCGGAGAGGGAGCCTGGGCGCTGCAGGCCCTCGCTCACTACCCCGACGGGCATGCGGACGGCGTAGACGTCAATCCGTACGCCCTCGAACGTGCCGCCAGCGCCGCCGCCGAACGCGGCCTCGCCGACCGGCTCACGCTGCATGAGCGCGACGCTCGGACGTACGTGCCTGACCGCGATTACGACTTGGTGCTGTGCGTCGGGTCGACGCACGCGTTCGGCGGACTCGGCGGGACGCTGGAGCTGGCCGGTCGGCACGTGAATCCCGACGGCATCCTCATCGTCGGTGAGGGATTCTGGCAAGTCCCGCCGACCCCAGCGGCACTCGCCGCGCTCCACGCGAAGCCGGAGGAGTTCACCGACCTCGCCGGCCTGGTCGACGGTGCCGAGGAGGCCGGCTGGACGCCGGTGTACGCCCATGTCAGCGACGCCGCCGAGTGGGACGACTACGAATGGTCGTGGACCGGATCGCTCACCGAGTGGGCGCTGGACAATCCGGGCCATCCAGACGCTGCTGAGGCACTCACCATTGCCCGGGAGCACCGCGATCAATGGTTGCGCGGGTACCGCAACATTCTGGGCTTCGTGACGCTGGTGCTACGCCGTATCTGATCGTCGTGGTGCGGGTTCACCCAAATGCCGCAGACATCACGCGCCGCCCCCTCGTCATTCGTCACAGAGCGTGAGCGGCACAGGACGTCGTCGAGGCCTTCGAGCTGCGCCCGGCGCCGTTGCCACACCGTCGGACGCAACCGCCTCGGCCTCCCCTGCTGAGTTCGCCTTCGGCACCACGACGCCATGGGCGCCGATGTCCAACGCGTGCTCGATCGCGTGCAGGTCATGACTTGGCACGCGGACCAGCACCGACACCGGTCAGCCGGACAGCGCTTGGGCCATCCGGAGCACCTCGGGCCGGCCCAGCGCCTGTCCCTCCGCCGACATCGTCGACGCACGCCGGGCAAGAACCGGGTTCGGCACAGCGCTACCGTCTGACGTGGAAAGACCGCGCACGATTCGTCACCCTTGCAGTGCAAGACGTCAAGCGGGATGGCCGCTGGCGTCTGGCGCGCTACCGTACCGCGTCGATGGCTTTACGTACTCGCTCGGCCACCTCGTTCAGGGGTACCCGGTCGGTGTGGCCGGTGGCCCGGTCGGTCACCTCCGCCACGCCGTCGGCCAGGGTCCGCCGGCCGACGGTGACGCGTAGCGGGATGCCCACCAGTTCGACGTCGCGGAACTTCACCCCGGCCCGCTCCGCCCGGTCGTCGATGACGGCCTCCACCCGGTCGGCGAGGAGCTGCCGGTAGATCCGTTCACCCGCCTCCGCTACGGTCGCGTCGTCGGTTTGGGCGACCACCACCGCGACGTGGAACGGGGCCACGGCCATCGGCCAGACCAGGCCCTTGTCGTCGTGGTGGCCCTCGACGATGGCCGCCATGGCCCGTTCGACACCGATGCCGTAGCTGCCCATGATCACTCTGGTCCGGACTCCGGCCGGGTCGAGCACGGTGGCGTCCAGCGCCTCGCTGTACTTGTAGCCCAGCTTGAATATGTGGCCGACCTCGATCGCCCGCTGCACCTGCAGCGACTGCCCGCAGCACACGCACGGCTCACCGGCCGCGACCTCGCGCAGGTCCGCCCACTGGCGCACCGCGATGTGCCGGTCGACGTCGACGCCGCGCAGGTGCACGTCGTCGGTGTTCGCGCCGGTGAACATGTCGCGCCGCCCGCGCAGCGCCTCGTCCGCGAGGACCGGCAGGTCCCGTACGCCGACCGCGCCGAGGCTACCCGGCGAGGCGCCGAGCGCGGCGCGGATCTCGTCGGCGTGTGCCGGGCGGAGGGCGTTGGCGCCGGTGGCGTCGGCGAGCTTCTGCTCGCTCAAGGCGTGGTCACCGCGCAGCAGCACGAGGGTGAGCTGCCCGTCCAGCACGTACACCAACGTCTTGATCTGCCGCTCGGCCGGCGCGTCGAACCGCGCCGCGAGATCGTCGATGGTCCGCGCCCCCGGGGTGTCGAACCGCTGCGGAACGTCGAGCCCTTCCCCATCCTCGGCCGGCTTCAGCCGAGAGGTTGCCTTCTCCACGTTGGCCGCGTAGCCGCAGACGGGGCAGCGCACCACGAAGTCCTCACCCACGGCGGACGGGCACATGAATTCGGTCGACGCCGAGCCGCCCATGCTGCCGCTGGACGCCTCGACCGGGATGGCCTCGATGCCCAGGCGGGAGAAGATGCGCACGTACGCCTCGTGGTGAAGCTCGAAGGAGCGGTCCAGTCCCTCCGCGGTGAGGTCGAAGCTGTAGGAGTCCTTCATCGTGAACTCCCGTGTCCGCATCAGTCCCGCCTTCGGGCGGGGCTCGTCACGGAACTTGGTCTGGAACTGGTACCACATCTGCGGCAGGTCGCGGTACGACTTCAACTCCAGCGCGAGCGTCGTGAAGATCTCCTCGTGCGTCATACCCAGCGCCAGGTCCGCGCCCCTGCGGTCGCGCAGGCGGAACATCTCCTCGCCCATGAGGTCCCACCGGCCGCTCTTGCGCCAGATCTCGGCGGGGTGCAGCGCTGGCAGCGAGAACTCCTGAGCCCCGATCCGGTTCAACTCCTCACGGATGATCTTGATGACCTTCGCGCGGACCCGCACCGCCAACGGCAACAGCGAGTAGTGACCGGCCATCAACTGACGGATGAACCCCGCACGCAGCAGGAGCCGGTGGCTCGGCGCGTCCGCCTCCGCCGGATCCTCCCGCAGGGTCGGAATGTGCAGCCGGGACCAGCGCATGATCAGCAACTCTCGTTCAGGCGACCGAACAACGAATCATCGTCGTACCACACGGCCGACGAGGGGTCTGCTGCACCGGTAGATGGCCTATCGACCAAGAAGACCCATCGACACGGAGACCTCGTGGCCAGCGTAGCGGTGACGAAGCGGCACGACCTGACCGACGCGCAGTGGGCAGCGCTGGAGCCGTTGCTGCCGGCCGCGCGCAGGCAGGGTCGGCCGCCCAGATGGACCAGGCGCCAGCTCATCGACGAGCTCCGGTGGCGGATCCGCGTTGGTGCGCTCCGCCCCCGGCAGAGAGTGCGAGCTGTTCCGTCGCCCCCAGCAGCGAGCGGAAGCTGTTCCTTCGCCTCCAGCACGAACTGTCCATCGCTGTCACCGCGGCGCTGGCCACGCAACCGGCCCTGATCGACGCGGTCGCCGAGGTGATCACCGGCGGGCACACACCGGTGACGGGCAGCCCCGGGCCGTTCCGCAGCCCGGCCCGGTCGCAGATCACCCGACACCGCCGGCACGCGCTGGTCTGCCGCGGGCCACGCGGCACCGCTTACGGCGCCAACGAGGTCGCCGCCACCCTTGGCGACGCCCCGCCACGGCCGTGCGGATCGCCGACGAACACCTGCGCACCGGCCGGCCCGTGGACGACCAGCCGAGCCGCCCGTCCCGCTGAGCCCGGGTTGCTAACTGTTCCCTGCGACCAGACGGAGTAGATCTCAGTTGGCGCCATCTTGGCTCGGCGGCCCGGTGTGCCCGGCGTCGGCCAGCAGCATGCTCATCGACCCTGAGGGTCACCCGGTCGCGATGAGACCACCGGCGCATCCGCCACGAACACCGCACGGCCACGCTGACAGCAACCCGTCCATGTGAAGCATCGCTTTCACCATCTGCATACTGGTAGCTATTGCAACGCCTTGGCAACAGCGGCACCACTCGGTAGCGTCATGGTCGCCGCACATGGAGACGAGTACGGGGGTTCGTCATGACCGCGCGCCATCACCGCCGGATCCTGCCCGGTCGCGTTTGCCGCATGCCTATGGTCAGCAAACGCCATCCGTAGCCGGCCTCAATCTCCCTGGACGCCGTCTTGAACGCCGGCAGAGACGCTCGCGCCCGGGGGGCACCGAATCCACCGCACACGGAGAGGAGGAGACCATGGCGTTCGAGATCGTGATCGTCGAGACGGACGAGGAGCTGCTGCACCACCCGACGTTCTGATGCAGCCCTGGTGCCGGGCCCGAAGGGTCCGGCACCAGCCCCTCCAGCCTCGAGGACTTCGCCGATGCACATACGCCGCCGCGACCCGCTACTCTGCCGGTGGGACACCGACGCGCTCATGATCGCCCTGCCCGGCCAGCGTCGCTGGTTGAGAACCAACCCGGATCTGCTGCGGCTGCTGCAGTGCCTCGACGAGTACGCCGACGCGGAGGAGGTCGCAACCCAGGTCGGCGGTGATGACGCGGACCGCGCCCGCACCGCGATCAAACAGCTTCTCGATGTGGGCATTCTCGTCACCGACGAGGATGGTGGTCAGCTGCCTGCCGTGTGGCGGCATTGGGGTGTGATAGCGCACCGTATGCAGATCGAGGCGCGCGACGCGAACTACCTCGTCGACTCCCCGCGCCGAGACGCGGTTGCCGCTCAGATCACCGCCGACGGTGACCCGCCGGCGATGTTCAAGCGCTACCCGAACGCCCCGGTCGTCCACCTGCCGCGGCGCATGCTGCCGATGCGGGCGCCGGTCGAGGACGTGTTCGCGGCCCGCCGCACCCATCACACCTTCGCCGCCACGCCAGTCGGGGTTGACGAGCTAGCCACCGTCCTGGCGCTCACGTTCGCGCCGCAGCAGTTCCTTGACGGCGGCGCGTTCGGGCCGCAGCAGGCACGGGTCGCCGCGTCCGCCGGGGGCCGTCATGAGGTCGAGTGCTACGTGGCCGTCTTCGACGTGACCGGTGTGCCGCCCGGCCTCTACCACTACGCGCCCGAGGTGCACGGGCTCGAGCTGCTCGACGCCACGGTCGACCGGGGCCGGATCGCCGCGTTGGTCTACGCGCAGGAGCCGTCGTATCAGGGTGCGTTCACCTGTCTGACCACCACGGTCGCTGCGCGGCTGTCGTGGAAGTACCGGCATCCGCGCGCATACCGGCTGTGGATGTACGACGCCGGCCACTACGGGCAGACGTTCGCGCTGGTCTGCACCGCGCTCGGGCTCGCACCGTTCCAGACCGTTGCGTTCCACGACTCGCGTGTCGAGGCCCTGCTCGGCGTTGACGCCGACGCCGAGTTCGCCACCTACCTACTCGCCGCCGGCAACCCTGGCCCGGCTGAGCACATGCACCCGCCCCCGGCCTTGATTTCCTCCGCGGCGCATCCTGTACCCGGTCAGGAGATGATCAGATGAGCCTCGCCCGCTGCGTCGCGTTGCCCGAGGACGAGTTCCACAGCAACTACTTCGGCACCCGGCACCTGCATACCCCCGCCGCGAAGCTGCCCGGATTCGGCGACCTATTCAGCGCGGCAGCCGTCGAGGAGTTACTCACCGGCACCGGCCTGCGAACCAGCTCGGTGCGGCTGGTCCGCGACGGCAGGGAAGTTCCGGCGCCTGCCATCGCCGAGCGCGGCGACCCGGGCGCAGACGCCGGATACGTCGACACCGACCGGATCCGGACCGCGATCGCCACCGGGTCCACGCTCATCCTGCGCTCCCTGCACCGCTACCACCCTCCGGTACGAGCGCTGGCACACGCACTCGGCGGCCGGCTCGGCGCGCCGGTGCGGGTCAACGCCTTCGTCACCCCGCCGAACGCCACCGGCGTCGACCTGCACTACGACATTCAGGACGTGTTCGTGCTGCAGATCGCCGGCACGAAACTGTGGCACCTGCGCGCCTCGCCGCTTGCCCGTCCCCTGCCCTCGCAGGCCTGGTTCGACAGGCCGGCGGCCCAGCGCATCGCCCTGACCGAGGGCAGCCGACACCTCGACGACATCTTGCTACGTGAGGGCGACAGCCTCTACCTGCCGCGGGGGACGATGCACGCACCCCGCACCCGCGACGATCTGTCCATTCACCTGACGCTCGCAGTGAGCGTGCTGACGCGACACGACCTGCTGCGCGGCCTGCTAGACGCGGCCGGCGGCGACGAGTGGTTCCGCGAGCACGTCACGCTGCCACAGCTGGAGGATGACCTCCACGCGGCCGCGGACCTGCTCACCGAGGTCGCGGCGCGGCTGGTGAAGACCGCCGCCGAGACCGCGCCGGGGCCGCTGCTGTGGGGGCTGCGCCGAGAAGCCTTCCGCGACGTACCCGCAGCCCCAACGCCGGTACTTCCAGTGCCGGGCGGCCCGGCGGCGCAGGAGTACCGGCTGCGCGACGGCGCGCAGTTCACGGTCACGCCTGGCAGCGACGGCGCGCTGCTGCTGCACGTACCCGGTAAGCAGGTTGCCCTGCCGGCGCAGTCCGCACCGGTTCTCGATGGCCTGCGCCGAGACGGCCGGGTCAACCTCGCCACCCTGCGGAGCATGGTCGGCGACGACACCGCGGCGACGTTCGCCGGACTCCTGATCAGCCTCGACCTTGTCACAGCGGCGTGAGCGCGCCCGACCCGCGCCGGTACGGCGACGCCTGGGCGGACTCGTACGACACCTGGTTCGCCGGCCTGGACGACACCGCACCCGCGGTGGCGGTGCTGTCCGAATTGGCCGGCGGCGCGACCGCACTCGAGGTCGGCGCCGGCACCGGCCGCCTGGCGATACCACTCGCCGCGACCGGGGTGCCTGTCATCGCGGTCGAAGCCTCACCGAGGATGGCCGACCGGCTCCGCAGCAAGATCGGCGATTTGCCGGTCACCCTGGTCGTTGACGACATCCTCGGCGCCGCCTGGCCGACACTCGTCCCGCCAGACGGGCTCGCCCTGGCCTACCTCAGCTGCAACACCCTCTACCAGATCCCCAGCCAGCACGCCCAGACAGACTGCCTGCGTGCGCTCGCGCACCGGCTCGCCACGGGCGGGCAACTCGTCGTCGAAGCGTCGGTGCCGAGCCTCCAGCTGCTGCAGACCGGCGGCCACACCAGCATGCGGGTCATGGGCGACGGCCGGGTCGCGATCAGCACCGTCAGTGCAGACGCGGCCACGCAGACCCTGCACACCGACACCGTCGTGCTCGGCCACGACCGCCCGCAGGTCCTGCCGGTTCACGAACGCTACGTGTGGCCCTCCGAACTCGACCTGATGGCCAAGCTCGCCGGCCTGAGCCTCGCGGACCGATTCTCCGGCTGGGAACGGCATCCATTCACCCGAGCCGCCACCGGCCACATCAGCATCTACCGGAGTGCTGCCTGCTCATGACTGTCCCCACCGCCGACACCCTGCGCCGCCACCCCACGTTCCTGCGCGTGTGGGCCAGCCAGTCCGCCGGATCCGTCGCCGACCAGATCCTGCCCGTCGCCCTCGCCCTGCACGCCGTGCGCGCCGGCGGCGGCGCGGGAACCATCGCCGTGATCCTCGCCGGCCGGGCGGTCGCGCTGGTGGTCTGCCTGCTTGCCGGCGGCGTCCTCGCCGACCGGGTGTCCCGCCCCCGGCTGCTGATGACCGCCGACCTGCTCCGCGCCGCCGTCGTCCTCGGCGCGCTATTCACCCTGCACCAACTCCCACTGGCCGCACTCGCCCTGGTAACCGCACTGTCCGGGGCCGCTGAGGCGTTGTCGCGGCCCGCGATGCGCTCGCTGGTGCCGGTCCTGCTCCCAAGCGGATTGCTGGAGCGCGGCAACGCGCTGGTGGCCGCCGTCCAGCGCGGCGCCACCCTCATCGGAGCGCTCGCGGGCGCCGCAATCGTCGCCGGCATCGGCGTGTCGGCCGCCCTCGGCCTCGTTGCCGTGCTTTTCGCCGCCGGAGCAGCCGCCCTGATCGGCGTACGCGACAACAACGACCCCCGGCCGCGCAAAAGCGTGCTCGCCGACGCCGCCGACGGGCTGCGCACCGTCCGCGACCGGCCCTGGGTCATGGCAGTCATGGGCGCGGTCGCGGTGCAGCTGTTCGCAGGAACTGCACCGACACTCACCCTACTTCCCCTCATCGCTGAGGAGCGCCTGGGTGGCGAGCTGGCCTATGGAGTGATCCTCGCCGCTCTCGCCGCCGGAGCCTTGCCCGCCGTCGCCCTGGCCGGCCGATGGCGCCCCGCCCGGCCCGGTACCGTCGCCATGCTCGCTCTCGTCAGCTATGCGGCCCTGCCGGCAAGCCTCGCGCTCGCGCTGCCACTTCCGGTCACCGCCCTCTGCTTCGCCGCCGGGGGCTTCGCCGTCGAGTTGTACTTCGTCTACTGGCTCTCGGCATTGCAACGCCAGATCCCTCCGGAGGTCCTCGGCAAGACCCTCGCCCTCGACCAGCTGAGCGCGTTCGCCCTGCTGCCGGTCGGCTATGCGCTCACCGGACCCGTGGTCGCCGCCGCCGGAACACAGACCACCCTGGTCGCGGCCGCGGTTGTGACAGCGGCGGCCAGCGCGGCGGCACTGCTCGTGCGGGGCGTCAGCGCCTTCGCCGACCCGCACCCCCAACAAACCCACGACGGTCACGTCGCCGCAGGTGAAACGCTGTGACATTGGTCCGGCACCGGCGCCCCGTCGAGGAGGTCCGGCCAGCTGCTCAACTATCGGTTCGAGTGGGCCGACGACACCAGCGGCCCGCCTTCACCAGAGCCGCCGCGGTGTCACCGGTCGGCTCCCGCCGAAGCCGCTCCAACGCTGAAGCCCGTTGCCCCTCCGGCACCTCCACCAAGCCCAGCAGCACCGCCTGCTCCGCCGTGACCAGCTCCAGCAGCATTTCGGCCCGTCGGCGCGGCCCTCTTCCTCGTGGCCAACATCGCCTTCGGCGCAAGCGTGGTGGTGCATCGCCCATCGCGAGCCCCTCGACGGCGGCGAAGTAGGCGAGCCAGCTGATCCAGGCCCAGGCCCAGCGGTCCATTAGGCGGGGTCCGGCGGGCGGGGGGGGTGTGCCGGGCCAGCCGGCCGCCCACGCGACGGCGGCCCGCCGTGCTCGCCGGGCTCACCCCCGCCCGGCTTGCCGACGCGATCCGCGCCGCCGG
>DATMJT010000179.1:0-2960 GCA_035553735.1 Pilimelia sp. | reverse complement strand
CCCCTCGATGCCGTCCGCGCCCCCGGCTCCGGTGCCGGCGCGATCGGCGGGATGTAGGGAGGCGTGCCCAGGGTGCTTCCGCCGCTGTACTCGGTTCCAGAGTCTTTCCCTACGCCGCTCTTCAACTCGTACGGCGGGGGGTGCTTGAGGCGGGTGCGGGCCTCGTGGAGTTCGTCGCTGAGCCGGTACATCAGCGCGCGTGCCCGGTTGTTCAGCTCCTCCTGCCGCCCGGGCGCCACCGGCGGTGGCCCGGGTGCCGGGCGCGGCTGCGGGGTGGGCGACGGTGTGGGCGACGGCTGGGCGGACGCGTTGCGGGCCTGCTCTGCGTGGTATGCGTCCAGGCGCTGCTGGTTGGCCACGTACTCGTCGTAGATCTTCTTCAGCTCGTACCG
This sequence comes from Pilimelia sp., assembly GCA_035553735.1. Lineage (GTDB taxonomy): Bacteria > Actinomycetota > Actinomycetes > Mycobacteriales > Micromonosporaceae > DATMJT01. Next base: position 2,568 of record DATMJT010000179.1, on the reverse strand, counting down.
GGCGCTGCTGAGCGCGCCGGTGGCCGCGGAGAACACCTTGTGGTTGTTCGTGGTGATCTCGTAGGTCTGCTGTACGTGGTCGATCAGGTGGTCCAGCCGGTCCAGGTAGGCCCGCGAGGCCGGCGACCTCTCCGGCGGCCACGCCTCGGCCAGCGCGCCGCGGTAGCGGCGCAGGGTGCTCAGGTGGTACAGGCACAGGTCGTAGATCTTCGTCAGGCCGCCCACGTGCTGCCAGTGCGCGTCGGTGTCCTGGTTCTCGACCAGCCGCCACATGCCGGGCACGTCGTAGGCGAAGAAGTTCGTCCCCGCCCGGCCACCGCCGCCGGCATCCGCCACGTACGCCATCTCAGTGCTCCCCCGACGTCGGGTCGTCTTCGCCCGGCGCCGTCGCCGGCGGCGCCGGCAGCCCGTACCCGTGCAGCGTCGCCTCGACGTCACCGGCCCGTGCCGCGGCGAAGGCGTCGGCCTCCCCGTACTTCCTGCTCACGGTCGCCGCCGCGCTGGCCATCCGGTTCGTGGACAGGCCGTGCGTGTGCACGGCCCCGGTGGTCAACGTGGCGACCTTGTAGTGCTGCACCAGCAGCTCCGACAGCTCCGCGAACTCCTGGGCCGGTGGCGGGATCTCCGCCGCCATGTCCTGCTTCACCCGGTCGAAGTGCGGCGCGAAGTTGACCTCCACCTCGGCGCGCAGCTTGACCGCGAAGTCCTCCAGCGCCTGCAGGTCGACCTCGATGGCCTGCCAGTCGCGCAGCCATCCCGGCCCGCGGTCCTCCTCTGGCAGCATGTCGTCCTCCCCAGGTCCAACCGCCATACCCGGCAAGCAGGGTAGCCCTCCACCGCACCGCCACGCAGCCCCGCCGCGAGGGCCGGCTGCGCCAGCGCCGCGCGGTGTCGGCTCAGCGTGGCAGGGCGGAGCGGCGCCACGCGCCGGGCCCCGGCGCGCCGGGAACACCGGTGGGTTCCGGGCGGCCGGACGCCACCCAGGCCGAGGGCGCCGGCCCGCCGGCGGCGGTGTCGGCCGGTTCGCCCGTACGGGTGACGAGCACGCCGACCAGCGCCGCCAGCTCCTCCGCGGTGGGGCTTCCCCGCACCACGCGGACCAGGGGCGGGCTCGGCTCGACCGGCGGCTCAGCGGTCGACATGGCACCCGAGCCCTGAGCTGGCCGGGGACGTGGGCACCGCGAACCGGGTAGCGGCGGCTTCGGCGGCCGCGGGCCGGACATCGGCGGACGGGGCAACCGCGGGCCGGACATCGGCGGACGGGGCAACCGCGGGCATGCGGGTCAGCATACGACCGTCGTCCGACCCGGCCGGGGCCGGTCCGCCAGTGTACGCCTCAGCGTCGCCGGGTACGGTCTTCGGGATGTCCGCGGAGTCGCGCGTTGTCGCCGAGCGCTACCGGCTGGTCGAGCAGCTCGGTCAAGGCGGCATGGGCAGGGTGTGGCGCGCCCGCGACGAGCTGCTGCACCGCGACGTGGCCATCAAGGAGCTGATCCCGCCGCCGTCACTGACCGAGGACGAGCGGCGCGAGATGCGCGAGCGGGCGCTGCGCGAGGCGCGCGCCATCGCCCGGCTCAACAATGCGAACGTGGTGCGCATCTTCGACATTCTGCGTACCGACGGCGACCCGTGGATCGTCATGGAGTACGTCCCGTCGCGCTCGCTGCAGGAGGTGCTCGCCCAGGACGGGCCGCTGCCGCCACCCCGGGTGGCCGAGATCGGGCTGGGCATGCTGGCCGCGCTGCGGGCGGCGCACCGGGCGGGCATCGTGCACCGGGACGTCAAGCCGGGCAACGTGCTGCTGGGCGCGGACGGTCGGGTGGTGCTCACCGACTTCGGCCTGGCCACGGTGCCTGACGACCCGGTCGTCACGCGTACCGGGCTGGTGCTCGGGTCGCCGGCCTACATCGCCCCGGAGCGGGCGCACGACGGCAGCGCCGGACCGGCCGCGGACTTCTGGTCGCTGGGCGCGACGCTGTTCGCCGCGGTGGAGGGCCAGTCGCCGTACGCGCGGCCGACCGCGATCGCCACCCTGGCCGCGCTGGCGACGGAGCCGCCCGCGCCGGCCCGCCGGGCGGGGCCGCTGAAGCCCCTGCTGGTGGGGCTGTTGCGCAAGGACCCCCGCCAGCGGATGGGCCCGGACGAGGCCGAGCGCCTGCTGCTGCGGGCCGCCGGCCGGCGGCCGCGCCTGGCTCGACCGATCGCCCCCCTGGTACGCCGGCCCTCCCTGGTGGACCAGCCGCGGCCGGCGTCCGCCCGGGCGGCCGTGCCGCCCAGGGCCAGGGTCGTGCCGCCCGCGGTCCGGCCGCCGGCGGACCCGGCCGGCGCGGGTCCGCCCAAGCCGCCGGTGCCGGGGCAGGCGTCATCGGACCGGGGGGCGCCGCTCGCCCCGACGCCCGGTGCGGCCGCGGTGGACGGGCCAGCCGCGGGTGCCACGGCGCTGGCGGGTGCGGCGGGTGTGGCCCCGGACCGCCCGCCGGCGCAGCGCCCGGCGGGCGCGGAGTCGGACGAGGGCGAGGCGCGGGAGCGCGCCGTCGCGGACGAGGCGCCCGGGGCGCGGTCGTCGGC
>DATMJT010000178.1:0-3202 GCA_035553735.1 Pilimelia sp. | reverse complement strand
GTCTGGGGCTCGGCGACACCGAGCCCGACGCCCACGGTGTCGCCGAGCCCCAGACCGACACCGACCACGTCGCCCGCTCCCGGCCCGTTGCCCGGCACCGAGCCCGGCACGGCGCGAGTGTCCGGCGGCAGCCGCACCGGCACCGCGGTGAACCTGTCCACGCAGGCGTTCCCCGACGGGGCCAACCAGGTCTTCGTCGCCACGGCGGCCGCCTTCGCCGACGCGCTCGCCGCCGGGCCGGCCGCCGCCCGGCAAGGCGGACCGGTCCTGCTGGTGGACCGTGACGCGCTGCCCGACGCCACCCGAGCCGAGATCGAGCGGCTGGGCGCCCGGCGCATCGTCGTCCTCGGCGGCATCCAGGCCGTGTCCACCGAGGTGGAGATCCAGCTCGCGGCCCTGGGGGCCGATGTCGAGCGCCTCAGCGGCGGCGACCGCTACAGCACCGCGGCCGCCGTCTCCCGGTCGACGTTCCCCGAGCGGGTCGGCGTGGCCTACATCGCGACCGGCGACGGCTTCGCTGACGCCCTCAGCGGCGGCGTCGCCGCCGCCCGCAACGACGGCCCCGTCCTGCTCGTCAACGGCTCCGGCGTACCGCAAGCCACCCACGAGGAGCTCCAGCGCCTCTCCCCGAGGCGGATCGTCGTGCTCGGCGGCAACGCCGCCGTGCCGGCCGACGTTGCGGCGGCACTGGACCAGTACACCGACGGCGAGGTCGAGCGGGTGTCCGGCCCGGACCGCTACGCCACCTCGGCCGCCATCTCGGCCCGTGTTTTCCCCGACCCGGTGGACACCGTCTACGTCGCCACGGGCGAGAACTTCCCCGATGCGCTCGCCGCCGTGCCCGCCGCGGCCAAGGAACGCGCCCCATTGCTCCTTGTGCGCCGCGACGACGTCCCCGACGTCATCGCCACCGAACTTGCCAGGCTGCGCCCGCGCCGCATCGTCATCCTCGGCGGCGACGCGGCCGTCAGCGCCGCGACCGCCGAGATGCTGGAGGAGTTTGTCGTGGACTAGCGAGTTCGATTCGCCGGTCGTCCAACCCCCCATGCGGACGGCCGTGCGAGACAGCCAGGCAGCGTCGGGCCCGACGCGGCGGTCTCCCCAAGGCCGCTAGCCTGGCTGTCACCGGCCCCCGGTCAGGTGCCCCGGCGCCTTGCCGGGGGCCTTCCCTCTCTTCCAGTCGGTGCCATGCGCGTGCCGAACGCTCAGGGACAAGACAGTGCTGGAGGCTCGCCTGGGCCAGTGATACGACGCCCAGGCCGTCCGTATTTGCGGATCTGTGCGTGAGCTCCGGAGGGGAAACTGCGTACTCCTCAACCGATTGGCTCTTTACGTCGTGTGCGGTGACGCATACGCTCCCGCGACAGGCGGGACACGGTGGATTCCGGGGGAAACGGGGGTGAGGTCATGGCGGGACTGTTGACAGCGGTCGACACCGACCGTGACGAACACCTGCTCTCGCGGCATCTATCCGGCGACGTCGCGGCCTTCGGCGACCTCTACGCGCTCCACTACGACCGGCTGCTGCGCCACGTGCGCCGGCGTGTGCGTGACTGGCACCTGGCCGAGGAGATCGTGCAGGACACGTTCGTCCGTGCCTACGAGGCCTCCGCCCACCTCAACGACCCGCGGCGCTTCTACCCATGGCTCACCGTCATCGCCAACCGCCTGGCCATCGACGCGTTCCGACGGGCCGGCCGGGTCTCCCCGGTCGCGGCGCTCGATCCGAAGATGGGGCACGAGCCCGCAGCCGACGAGCGCTTGATCGCGGCCTGCGAGGCCGAGGCGATCGAGGCCGCCATGGGCCGCGTGCGCGAACGGCACCGCCAGGTGCTGGCGTGGCAGAACCAAGGCGTCTCGTATGAAGGCATCGCCCAGCGGCTGGACGCGCCGCTGACGACGGTGCCGCCGCTGCTGTTCCGGGCGCGGCAGGCACTGAAGCGCGAGTACCTGGCAGTGGTGGAGGCCGAGGGTCGCACCGCAGTGCCGATGGTCGGCGCAATGGCCGCCTGGTTCCGCCGCTGGCGCCTGCGCGGCAACCAGTTCGCCAGCCACTTCCCCGAGCCGGCCGTGTTCACCGCGCAAGTGTGCACGGCCGCAGTAGTTATCGGGACAGCCATAGTAGGGCCCGTGGGCGACCCTCGGGGTATGGGTGTGATGGGTGTCGGACCGGCTAGCCCGGAAATGGCCTCGCACATGGAATCTGCGGATTCTGGCTCGGTGGCGGCGCTGGATGGGATCCCTCAGAACATCTATGCAGCCGGGACTTCGGAATCTGACGAGGGTCCCGTGCTGGTGGACGGCAACGGTGTGGCTGCAGCAGGGGTCGGCGGTGCAGGCCGCCATCGGGCCCAACGACAGGTGCAGGAAGCCCCGTACTCGGTCCAGTACGGCCCGATCGGCGTTGGTCTGGACCCTCAAGGAGACGCTGAGCGGCTTCGGGAACTCATGCACGACGACGGGACGGTCTACCCGTGATGCGGGCAATGGATGACATCTGGGAGGTGAAATCTTTGACGCGGGCGCGATTTGTGGCTCTCTCTATCGTCGCGGTGTTCGTTCTGGTCATATCGAGCACGGCTGGAGCAGACGATGGTGAACCGTATGACCGAAGTTGCGGCTATGTAGGCCCTGTATGGGTCTGCATCCCTCCGTGATCACAACTACATAAAGCTTCGGAGCGCTCTGCGGCGAGTCCGCCCACGGGCCCAACGCGTCGCTCCGAATCGCCGGCCATGTCCGACCCCCCCATGCGGACGGCCGTGCGAGACAGCCAGGCAGCGTCGGCCCCGACGCGGCGGTTCCCCCCAGCACCGCAAGCCCTGGCTGTCACCGGCCCCCGGCGAGACGCTCAGCGTCTCGCCGGGGGTCTTCCCTTTTGCTTTCCTGACGTTTGGCGGCCCGTACTCGACTCGTATTGCAGAATGCGAGTGAGACATGACGGGGGTGCGGTGTGGTGAGCAGGGCGGATTGGGTTCGGGACGAGGGGTTGCTGGAGCGTCATTTGGCTGGTGACGCGGACGCGTTCGCGGAGTTGTACGCGTTGCATTACGGGCGCCTGGTGCGGCGGGTACAGCGCCGGCTGGGAGATTGGCACGCCTCGGAGGAGGTGGTGCAGGAGGCGTTCGTGCGGACGTTGAGGGCGCTGCCGACGTTGCCTGACCGGAGCCGGTTCTCCTCGTGGGTGTCGGTGGTGGCTGAT
>DATMJT010000177.1:0-2838 GCA_035553735.1 Pilimelia sp. | reverse complement strand
ATGTAGAACTCCCACCAGCCCTGGTGCGGGGCGGCGGCCGCGTACCGGATGGTGATGGTCGCGCCGGACTGCAGCGCGGTGGCGGGCCAGTCGGCCCGCGGCAGGTCCAGGCCGGCGTACTTGGCCCGGCCGGCGCTGCACAGCTTGCCGTCGGGGATGATCTGCCGGTGCCGGCCGTTGGCGTCCGGCAGGTTGACCTCGTTCCAGTCGTAGAACTGCGTGGCGCCGGCACCGACCTGCTTGGCCGCGCGGCAGGCGGCGTTGCGCGGGTTCTCGATGCTGTCCTGCTGCGAACAGACCCACACGCGGCTGGCGGGGCCGGACATGGTGCCGTGCGCGGCGGCGGGGGTGGCCACGAGTGCCGTGGACGCCACCGCGCCGAGCACGCCGGCGGCGGCGATTCCCGCGACGGTACGTCGTCTGCTCAACGGAGGTCCTTTCTCGCCGTCCCGGTGCGTGGTCAGCGGGCGCGGAACGGGGATGTGCACCAGTGACTGCTGCGCGGGGAGTGGTGCGACCGGGCGGGGGTTCCCGGTCGCTGATCGGAAAGTCAAGGGTTTTGGAAGTAAAGAAACTTAACAGTAAGTAGTTCCTGAACTGTAGGACGCCGATGCATCGCTGTCAATGTCTGTGATCGCCTGGCTACGGTTCGCTACAGCGTGGATGCGCCGGTCGGCGAATCGGACCGGACGGCGACCGGGAGGCGACCGGTACCGGCGGGCGAGCCGGTCGGATTCCGGTCGGCGGCGACCGGATTGCGGGCGGTCCACCGCGGGGCCCGTGCGGCGGTCGGCTGGTGCACCACGCGCACCGCGGACGCCGTACGCTAGCCCCCATGCGGCAGGAGTGGCATCAGTTCCGCAACACCGGCGTCGGCGCCTCCCACCTGCGTGTCGAGCGCCCCACGCCGGGCGAGACGGAGACCCTCGGTCTGGACCGGTGGCGCGGCCTGCCGCGCGCCCAGACCCCGCCCTGGCCGGACCAGGCCGCGGTCCAGGAGGTCACCGCCGTGCTGGACACGGTGCCCTCCATCGTGGCGCCGTACGAGGTCGAGGAGCTGCGGGAGCGGCTGGCGCTGGTCTGCGAGGGCAGGGCGTTCCTGCTCCAGGGCGGCGACTGCGCCGAGACGTTCATCGACAACACCGAGAGTCACCTGCTGGCCAACGCGCGAACCCTGCTGCAGATGGCGGTGGTGCTCACGTACGGGGCCAGCCTGCCGGTGGTGAAGGTGGCCCGGGTGGCCGGGCAGTACACCAAGCCCCGCTCGTCGCCCACCGACGCGCTCGGCCTGCCGGCGTACCGCGGCGACATGATCAACTCGCTGGAGCCCACGCCGGAGGCGCGGGTGGCCGACCCGCAGCGCATGATCCGGGCGTACGCCAACGCGGCCGCGGCGATGAACATGCTGCGCGCCTACCTCTCCGGCGGCCTGGCCGACCTGCACCTGGTGCACGACTGGAACAAGGGATTCGTGCGGACCTCGGCCGCGGGCGAGCGGTACGAGGCGATCGCCCGCGAGATCGACCGCGCGCTGGCCTTCATGCAGGCCTGCGGGATGACCGACGACGAGGCGCTGCGCAGCGTCACGCTCTACTGCTCGCACGAGGCGCTCGCCCTGGAGTACGACCGGGCGCTCACCCGGGTCTCCGGCGGGCGCGCGTACGGGCTGTCCGGGCACTTCCTGTGGGTGGGCGAGCGCACCCGCCAGCTCGACGGTGCGCACATCGACTTCGTGTCCCGGCTGGCCAACCCGATCGGGGTCAAGCTCGGCCCGACCACCACCCCGGAGGTGGCGATCGAGCTGTGCGAGCGGCTCAACCCCGGCAACGTCCCGGGCCGGCTCACGCTGATCAGCCGGATGGGCAACAAGCTGGTCCGCGACGCGCTGCCGCCGATCGTGGAGAAGGTCACCGCCGCCGGCCACAAGGTGGTGTGGCAGTGCGACCCGATGCACGGCAACACCCACGAGTCCTCCAACGGCTACAAGACGCGGCACTTCGACCGGATCGTGGACGAGGTGCTCGGCTACTTCGAGGTGCACCGCGAGCTGGAGACCCACCCGGGCGGCCTGCACGTCGAGCTGACCGGCGAGGACGTCACCGAGTGCCTCGGCGGGGCCCAGGCGATCGAGGACGTGCACCTGCCGGACCGCTACGAGACCGCGTGCGACCCCCGGCTGAACACCCAGCAGTCCCTGGAGCTGGCGTTCCTGGTCGCCGAGATGCTGCGTGGCTGAGCCCGGCCCGGCCCCGGCCGGCGACCGCCCGGTCGACCTGCGCTCCGACACGGTCACCCGGCCGACGCCGGGCATGCGCGCGGCCATGGCCGCCGCGCCGGTGGGCGACGACGTGTACGGGGAGGACCCGACCGTCAACGCCCTGCAGGAGCGGGTCGCGGCCGTCTTCGGTCACGAGGCCGCGCTGTTCACCCCGACCGGGTCGATGGCCAACCAGATCGCCCTGCAGCTGGTGACGCCGCCGGCCACGGAGCTGCTGTGCGACGCCGACGCCCACGTGGTGACCTACGAGGTGGGCGCGGCCGCGGCGTACGGGGGCATCTCCACCCGGACCTGGCCCGCCGCCGCTGCGGACCTGGACCCGGAGCTGGTCGCCGCCATGGTCCGCGAGGACGGGTTCTTCGCGGTGCCCACCACGGCGATCGCGGTGGAGCAGACCGCCAACCGTGGCGGCGGCGGGGTGATCCCGCTGGACACGCTGCGGGCCCTGCGCCGGCTGGCCGACGAGCGCGGCCTGGCCCTGCACTGCGACGGCGCCCGGATCTGGCACGCGCACGTCGCCGACCGGGTGCCGCTGGCCACCTACGGGCGCCTGTTCGACA
>DATMJT010000176.1:0-2500 GCA_035553735.1 Pilimelia sp. | reverse complement strand
CCGGCCTGCTGGGGGAGCGGGGGCTGCTGCAGCGATGGGTGGTCGCGCCGCCGGCCGGGATCGGGCACGCTCCACCCCGGACGCCGTCACCGAAGGCGCCGGTCAGCCAGCGCACCCTCGCGGATGCGGGGGCGGCCGGAGACCGGTCGGCCCGGCGCGGCGTCGCAGCTCCGTGGGCGCCCGCGGTCGCGCCACCTGCCCTGCTCTGGGCCCCGACCGCCGCGGGCGGACCCGGCCAGGCCGCCGACGGCTGGCCGTCGCCCGCGTCGGGCGGGCACCACCCCGTCGGCGTGCCGCGCGGCACAGGATCGGAGGAGGCGCTGCCGGTGGCGCCACCCGACCCGGCGTGGTCGAACGTGGCGCGCGGCGACCCGCTCGGCGGAGCCGTGCCATGGACCGGCTCCGGCGGCGAGCCGCCTGGTCCTCCGCTGGTGTTCGCCGAGCCGGTTCCGCCCGTACCGCCGGGCTCACCTGGCATCGCGACTCCGCTGGCGCGCCCGGCCGGGCCCACGCGGCTGGTGCAGCGCGCGCAACACGGCACGCTGCAGCCGGTGCCCGAGCAGGCCACGGCGCCGGTGCCCGAGTCCGCCGTCCCGACGCCGGTGCCCGAGCCCCTGCCGGCCCCGCCGCCGTCCGTCCCGGCCGTCGGCGCGGCCGGTGCGGCGGTCACCGTCGGCGTGGTCACCCCGGCCGTCGAGGCGCCGCTGGAGCCGGAGGAGTTGCTGAAGCGGCTGTTCGATCCGTTGCTGCGCCGGCTGCGCGTGGAGCTGCGGCTCGACCGCGAGCGGTTCGGGGTGTCCATGGACGGCGGCTGAACCAGGGAGCCGACCCGGCGTCCGGGCACCACGGGGCCGGATCGGGCAGGGACCGACGACGACTGAGGGGAGAGCGGCATGGCAACGCGGGACGAGGCCGCCGTCGCGGTGGCCTTCGTCGTGAAGATCGACGACCAGGATCTCGGGGCCTTCAGCTCCTGCGACGGGCTCGGCTGCGAGCTGGTCGTCGAGCAGCGGGAGGAGGGTGGCAACAACGGCCTGGTCTGGCAGCTGCCCACCCGGATGAGGTACCCGAACATCAAGCTTTCCCGACCGGTCACCATCGACAGCGCCAAGCTGATGCGCTGGTTCTCCGGGCTGGCCAGCGGCATCACGCGCAAGACCGCCACCATCGAGGCGCGGACGGTCGAGGGCACCGTCATCGCCCGGTGGGGCCTGCTCGACGTGATTCCGGTGCGGTGGACAGGCCCGCAGCTCAGCCCGGACACCCCGAAGGTGGCCACCGAGACGCTGGAGCTGGCCCACCACGGCTTCTTCGGCCCCGGCACGGGGGGATGACCGGGCCATGACCGCGTCACCGGTGACCTTCACCGCCGCGGGCAGCGCCGGCGCCGGTGGTGGCGGCGCCCCGCCACAGCTGACCCACGCGTACCTCCAGCTGCACGAACCGCCCAAGGACGGCGGCACCGCCAACCCGGGGCCGCCCCTGAGCCGCATCGACTTCCAGTTCAATCCCCGCGAGTTGTCGCTGTCCAAGAACGCCAGGTGGAAGCGCGACGCCCAACGCAATGCCCGCAAGAGCGGGGTGCCCGAGTTCACCGGCGCCGAGCCCTGCAAGCTGAATCTGGAGATGTTCTTCGACGCCACGGACAAGATGGACGCGTCGGTGGTGCGTCGGGTGGAGCAGCTGTTCGCCTGCTGCGTGCCCACCGACGCCACCCGGGAGGCGAAGAAGGGCTCGCCGCCGTGGGTGGTGTTCCACTGGGGCGGCATGGTCGGCTTCCCCGCGTACGTCAGCAGCGTCACGGCCAAGTACACGCTGTTCACTCCGGGCGGCACGCCCGTGCGGGCGCTGTGCACCGTGGTGCTGGAGGAGATCTCCGGGGAGCAGCCGGGGCAGAACCCGACCTCCGGCGCGCTGGCCGCCCGCGACGTGCACGTGCTGGTCGCCGGGGACACCCTGCACTCGGTGGCCCACCGCGCGTACGGCAGGCCCGGGATGTGGCGGCACATCGCGGAGGCGAACGACATCGACGACCCGATGCGGCTGCGGCCGGGCACCCCGCTGCTGGTGCCGGCCCTGGAGGAAATCGAGTCCGCGGGGGGTGGCCGCGGTGGCCGTTGAGCAGTTCGCCAACTCGCTTCTCGTGGAGGTGGACGGCGCGCCGCTGCCGGCCGATGTGTTCGCCCTGCTCACGTACGCGTACGTCGACGACAGCCGCAACCTTCCGGACCGGTTCGTGCTGCGCTTCCGCGACCCGGCCCGCACCGTGCTGGCCAAGGGCCGGTTCACGATCGGCGCGGAGGTGCGGCTGCGGGTGCAGACCTCCGACCCGGGCGGGCCGGTGCCGCTGATGACCGGCGAGGTGACCGCGCTGGAGTGCGAGCTGGAGCCCACCGGCAGCGTTACCGAGGTCCGCGGCCTGGACCGCGCCCATCGGCTGTTCCACGGTCGGCGGGTGGCCGCGTACCCGAACATGACGGTGGCCGACGTGGTCCGCAAG
>DATMJT010000175.1:0-3127 GCA_035553735.1 Pilimelia sp. | reverse complement strand
CCCGCGTGGTGCTCGGCGTCGGCGGCGGCATCGCCGCGTACAAGTCCTGCGAGCTGCTGCGCCTGTTCACCGAGTCGGGTCACGACGTGCGCGTGGTGCCCACCGCGGCCGCGCTGGAGTTCGTGGGCCGCCCCACCTGGGCGGCGCTGTCCGGGCATCCGGTGCACGCCGACGTCTGGGCGCACGCGCACGAGGTGCCGCACGTGCGGCTGGGCCGGGAGGCGGATCTCGTCGTGGTCGCCCCGGCGACCGCCGACCTGCTGGCCCGGGCCGCGCACGGGCTGGCCGACGACCTGCTGACCAACACCCTGCTGACCGCCCGGTGCCCGGTGGTGTACGCCCCGGCCATGCACACCGAGATGTGGGAGCACCCGGCCACGGTCGCCAACGTCGCGCTGCTGCGCCGCCGCGGCGCCGTGGTGCTGGAGCCGGCCACCGGCCGGCTCACCGGCGCGGACACCGGCAGGGGCCGGCTGCCCGACCCGGCGGAGATCTTCTGGTTGGCCCGGCGGGTGCTGGCCCGGCACCGCGCCCGGGGGGCGGCTGCGGCCGGTGCGCCGGGGCCGGACCTCACCGGGCGCCGGGTGGTGGTCACCGCCGGCGGCACCCGGGAGCCGCTGGACCCGGTGCGCTTCCTGGGCAACCGGTCCTCCGGCAAGCAGGGCTACGCCTTCGCCCGTACGGCCGCGGCGCGCGGCGCCGAGGTCACGCTGGTCGCGGCCAACGTGGAGCTGCCCGACCCGGCGGGCGTCACGGTGGTGCGGGTGGGCACCACCGCGCAGCTGCGGGAGGCCACGCTGGCCGCGGCGGAGGGCGCGGACGCGGTCGTGATGGCCGCCGCGCCGGCCGACTTCCGCCCCGCCACGGTCGCCGCGGCGAAGCTCAAGAAGCCCCCGGACGGCACGGCGCCCACCATCGCGCTATTGACCAATTCGGACATTGCCGCGGAGCTCGGCGCGCGTAAACCGCCCGGGCAGGTGCTCGTGGCGTTCGCCGCGGAGACCGGGGACGCGGAGGCCAACGCGCGCGGGAAGCTGGTCCGCAAGCGGGCCGACCTCATCGTCGTCAACGAGGTCGGCGGCGGGCGGGTGTTCGGCGCGGACGCCAACGCCGCCGTCGTGCTCGGCGCCGACGGCTCCCGCACGGTGCTCGACGAGCGGCCCAAGGACGACCTCGCCGACGCGGTGTGGGATCTGGTCGCGGCCCGCCTGGCCGATGGGGGGCAGCGTCCGGCGACCCTCCCGGCGTAGGCTCGTTAGTCATCCGCGGTGGCATACGCTGCCGGCGAAGCTGTCGACCTGGCGAGGGAGTACCGTGGCACGTCGCCTGTTCACCTCCGAGTCGGTGACCGAGGGTCACCCGGACAAGATCGCTGACCAGATCAGCGACGGCATCCTCGATGCGCTGCTCGCCCAGGACCCGAGCAGTCGGGTGGCGGTCGAGACTCTGATCACAACCGGCCAGGTGCACGTGGCGGGCGAGGTCACCACACAGGCGTACGCGGACATCCCGACGATCGTGCGGGAGACGATCCTGCGGATCGGTTACGACTCCTCCAAGAAGGGCTTCGACGGGGCGTCCTGCGGGGTGAGCGTGTCGATCGGCGCCCAGTCGCCGGACATCGCCCAGGGCGTGGACCACGCCATCGAGGAGCGCAGCGGGCAGGCCGGCGACGAGCTCGACGCCCAGGGCGCCGGCGACCAGGGCATGATGTTCGGCTTCGCGTGCAGCGAGACGCCCGAGCTGATGCCGCTGCCGATCGCCCTGGCGCACCGGCTGGCCCGCCGGCTGGCGGCGGTGCGCAAGGACGGCACCGTGCCGTACCTGCGCCCGGACGGCAAGACCCAGGTCACCATCGAGTACGACGGGCACCGGCCGGTCCGGCTGGACACCGTCGTGGTCTCCAGCCAGCACGCCGCGGACATCTCCCTGGAGTCGCTGCTGACCCCCGACGTGCGCGACCACGTCATCGCCCCGGAGGTGGAGGGGCTGGGCCTGGACACCGACGGCTACCGACTGCTGGTCAACCCGACCGGCCGGTTCGAGATCGGCGGCCCGATGGGCGACGCCGGCCTCACCGGCCGGAAGATCATTGTGGACACCTACGGCGGCTACGCGCGGCACGGCGGCGGCGCGTTCTCCGGCAAGGACCCGTCCAAGGTGGACCGGTCGGCGGCGTACGCGATGCGCTGGGTGGCCAAGAACGTGGTGGCCGCCGGGCTGGCCGAGCGGTGCGAGGTGCAGGTGGCCTACGCCATCGGCAAGGCGCACCCGGTGAGCCTGTTCGTCGAGACCTTCGGCACCGAGAGCGTGCCGGTGGAGCGCATCGAGCGGGCCATCGGCGAGGTCTTCGACCTGCGGCCGGCGGCCATCATCCGGGACCTGGACCTGCTGCGCCCCATCTACCAGCAGACCGCGGCGTACGGCCACTTCGGCCGGGACCTGCCGGACCTGGCCTGGGAGCGCACGGACCGGGTCGCCGACCTGAAGTCCGCCGCCGCCTAGCCCGCACGTGCCCCCGGCGCGGCGCCGTGACCGGCAGCCCGCCCCGACGCTGCCGGTGGCCCGGGTCTGTGTCGACGTGCCGCTGGCCCACCTGGACCGGCCGTTCGACTACCTGGTGCCCGCCGACGCCGACGGGCGGGCCCGCCCCGGGGTGCGGGTCCGGGTGCGCTTCGCCGGCGCGCTGACCGACGGCTGGCTGCTCGACCGGGTCGCCGAGTCCACGCACCCCGGCCGGCTGGCGTACCTGGAGCGGGTCGTCTCCCCGGAGCCGGTGCTCAGCCCGGAGATCGCCCGGCTGGCCCGGGCGGTGGCCGACCGGTACGCCGGCGGCCTCGCCGACGTGCTGCGGCTCGCCGTGCCGCCCCGGCATGCCCGGGTCGAGCAGCAGCAGCCCGCGCAGGCGCCCGCGCCGCCGTGCACGGTCCCGCCCGCCGCGCCGCCGTGCGCCGTCCCGCCCGGCGCCGCCGGATCGGCCCATCCGCCGGCGGGTGGCCAGCCGGGGGGCGGGCCGCCGACCGATGCCCGCGGCTGGGGCGCCTACCCGGCCGGGCCGGCGTTCCTGCGGGCCCTGGCCGACGGCCGGGCCCCGCGGGCGGTGTGGAGCGCGCTGCCGGGCGAGGAC
>DATMJT010000174.1:0-7576 GCA_035553735.1 Pilimelia sp. | reverse complement strand
GGTGCAGGCGGTGCCCTTCCTGGTGTTCGGCGTGGCCCTGTCGGCCGTGATCGCCGTGTTCGTGCCGCGCTCCTTCTGGGCCAGGGCGCTGCCCAAGCACCCGGCGGTGGCCGTTCCGGTGGCCAGCTGCGCCGGCGTGGTGCTGCCCGGGTGCGAGTGCGGGTCGGTGCCCATCGCCGGGTCGTTGATCCGCCGGGGCGTCACCCCGGCCGCGGCGCTGGCCTTCCTGCTGGCCGCGCCCGCGATCAACCCCATCGTGCTGACCGCCACCGCGGTGGCCTTCCCCAACAACCCGGAGATGGTGCTCGGGCGCGGCGTCGCCAGCCTCATCGTCGCCATGATCATGGGATGGCTCTGGCTGCGGCTGGGCAAGGCGGAGTGGATCAAGCTGCCGCGCCGCCCGGACGTGGAGGGCCAGGGCAAGGGGCGCGCGTTCTGGGCGGCGATCCGGCACGACGTTATCCACGCGGGCGGCTTCCTCGTGATCGGCGCGGCCGCCGCGGCGACCATCAACGTGCTCGTGCCGGAGCGCTGGCTGCAGACCATGGCGGGCAGCGCGGTGCTGTCCGTACTGGTGCTGGCGGCGCTGGCCGTGCTGCTGTCGATCTGCTCCGAGGCCGACGCGTTCGTCGCGGCGTCGCTGTCGCAGTTCTCGCTGACGTCGCGCCTGGTGTTCCTCGTGGTCGGCCCCATGGTCGACCTCAAGCTGATCTCCATGCAGGCCGGGGTCTTCGGCCGCCGGTTCGCGCTGCGGTTCGCGCCCACCACACTGGTCATCGCGACGCTGGTCGCCGTCGGAGTGGGGATGGTGGTCCTGCCGTGAACACCCAGGCACAGGCGGTGGTGCTGCTGCTGCTCGGCGGGGCGGTCATCCGCGCCACGCTGACCGACATGCACCTGCGCTACGTCAAGGAGGCGCTGGGGCCGTTCCTCATCGCCTCGGGCGTGCTGCTCGTGGCCGTCGGCGTGATGACGCTGCTGCACGACCTACGGCGCCGCGCGGCGCCGGCCGGCGCGGTCGCCGGGGCCGGTGTGCTGGCCGCGGCGGCTCCGGGCGACGGCGGTGGCCGGGGGGCCCGCGCCGGCGACCACGACGGCCACGGTGACGGCCACGGCCACGGTGACGGCCACGGGCACGGCGACCACGACGGGCACGGTGACGACCACGGGCACGGCCACGGCGGGCCGCGGGTGGGTTGGCTGCTCATCCTGCCGGTGCTGGGCCTGCTGATGTTCGCCCCGCCGGCCCTGGGCTCCTACGCCGCCGGGCAGTCCGGCACCGCGTTGTCGAGTCAGCGGGTCTCCGACTTCGCCCCGCTGCCCTCGACCGCACCGGGGGAGCCGGTGAAGCTCGGGATGCTGGACTACGCCTCCCGGGCGGTCTTCGACAAGGGCGTCTCGCTACAGGGGCGGACGGTCGAGCTGACCGGGTTCGTGGCGACCGGCCCGGACGGCGCGCCGTACCTGGCCAGGATCGTGCTGTCCTGCTGCGCCGCCGACGGGCGCCCCATCAAGGTCGGCATGGCCGGCGACGCGCCGGCCGGGCTGGCCCCGGACAGCTGGATCCGGGTGACCGGCCGGTACACCGACCGGACCGCCAAGGACCCGGTCAACGGCGAGGTCATCCCGTACGTCGAGGTGACCGGCTGGCAGCAGATCGAGCCGCCCAAGCAGCAGTACGAGTAGCGGTCGGTCGGGCGCCGTCCACCGGTCGTGGTCGACCGGCGCGGTCGGCGTTTGTCGACCGTCCGGGCGGGGAACTGCACGGCGCATGCGGATCGACGGTGACAACTCGACGATCGGTGCGCCTCCCCGGCAGCGCATCGACGACTCCGCCGCGCACCGACCGCCGGTGACCTCACCGTCCGGGTTGGAGAACGAGACCGAGCCGGAGCGCTGGCAGCGTAACTTCGCCGATCTGCTGCAGGAGCTGCGGGTGGCCCAGACCGGCGTGCAGATCCTGTTCGCGTTCCTGCTCACCCTGCCGTTCAGCCAGCGGTTCGAGCGCACCAGCGCGTTCCAGCAGGACGTCTACATCGTCGCCCTGCTCGCCGCCGCCGCGGCCACCGCGATGATCATTTCCCCGGTGGCGTTCCACCGGGCCCTGTTCCGGCAGGGCCGCAAGCCGGAGCTGGTCCGCTTCGCGCACAAGATGGCCACCGGCGGGCTGGCGTTCATGCTGGTCGCGATGGTCAGCTCGGTGCTGCTGATCACCGACTTCCTGCTGCCCGGCACGCTGGCGTGGGCGCTCACCGGCGTGGTGGGCCTGTGGTTCCTGACCTTCTGGGCCCTCCTGCCGTTCCTGCGCCGGACCTCCTGGCTCGCCGACGAGTGAGGTCCTCCCCGGGGAGCGGGCGCGGCGCGCAGCCCGGCCGCGGCGCGGGCGCCGGCCGCACGCTCAGGGCCGCGGGCGCAGCCCCAGGGTCTGCAGCTCCAGCCCGGCCAGGGCCTCGACCGTGGCCGGGTCACCGGCCCGCCAGCGGCCGACCAGGTCCGGGCCCAGCGCGCTGAGCCTGCGCAGCGGCTGCCCGGCGAGCGCCCGCAGGGCCAGCAGCTCCCGGCCCGCCGGAGCCTCGCGCAGCGCGGCCGCGGCGCCCGCCCGGCGCATCCAGCGCAGCCGCCACGGCAGCCAGCCGAGCAGCACCACGGCCAGCGGGAGCGCGGCGATCCCCAGGGACAGCGCGAGTGCCGCGTCGGCCACGGCCTCCTGCTGGGCCCGCCCGGCGTCCGCCAGTGCCCGGGCCGCCTCGGCCGCCCGGTGGAACGGTGCGGTCAGCTCGTCGCCCACGATGGGCAGCCGGCCCACCCGGCCGCCCGCGGCGGCCAGGTTGTCGGCCATGCCGGCGCCGGCGGTCTCGACCTGGCGGCCCGGGGCTGCGAACCCCTGCACCAGGTCGTGCAGCCACATCGCGGCGCGCACCCAGGCGTACACCCAGGCGAGGACGAGCAGGTCGGTCAACAGCTGGCGTAGCGCCACGGCGGGGCGGTCGGCGTAGATCCTCATCGGCACAGGGTCCCGCACGGCGCCCGGCCGGGGAAGCCGCCGGCGCGGGACGGCGGGTTCAGCCGCCGGCGCAGGAGGGGCAGGTGCCGAAGATCTCCAGAGTGTGGCTCACGTCGACGTAGCCGTGCCGCGCCGCCACCCGGTCGGCCCAGGTCTCCACCGCCGGGCCAGCCACCTCGACGGTGCGGCCGCAGCCGCGGCACACCAGGTGGTGATGGTGGCCCTCGCTGCACCGGCGGTAGAGGTGCTCCCCGCCGGGCGGGCGCATCACGTCCACCTCGCCGGCGTCGGCGAGGCTCTGCAACGTGCGGTAGACGGTGGTGAGGCCGACCCGCTCGCCGTTGGCCCGCAGCATCGCGTGCAGCTCCTGGGCGCTGTGGAAACCGTCCACCTGCGCCAGCAGCGTGCTGACCGCGCTGCGTTGCCGGGTGTTGCGGACGGCCGTCGCGGCGTCCCGCTCGTTCATGCTCTTGCCTCCCGGGCGTGGCTGACCGCATCGGCGACGATGTGGGCCACGTGGTCGTCCACCAGCGAGTAGACGATCTCACGGCCGCGCCGCGCCCCGCGCACCAGCCCGGCACCGCGCAGCACCCGGAGGTGCTGCGAGACCAGCGGCTGCGGGGCGCCCAGCGTGGCGACCAGCTCGTGCACGCACCGCTCGCCGTCGGCCAGCTCGGTGACGATGGCCACCCGGATCGGGGCGGCGAGCGCGCGCAGCAGCTCGCCGGCGGCCTCGTACGCCTCGTATCCGTTGGCGGTCATGCTGGCAACCGTAGCCAAGGGTGCAAAGGCACGCTCAGCCGTGCAACAGCACGTCGGGCCGGTCGGCTTCGGTCGGCGCGGGCGCCGCGGCCCCCCAGCGGCGTCGCACGGCCCGGACCAGCCCGGCGGCCACCGCCACCACGGCGAACGCCCCGACCGCCAGCACGACGATGGTGGCGCCGGGCGCGGTGCCCAGCCGCAGGCACAGCCACACCCCGGCGCCGGCGGCGCCCACGCCGAGCGCCATGGCGGCGTACATGGTGCTGCGGAAGCCGCGGGTGAACTGCTGCGCCGTGGCCACCGGGATGACCATCAGCGCGCTGATCAGCAGCACGCCCACCGCGCGCATGGCGATGGTCACGGTGACCGCCGTGGTGACCGCGAGCAGCAGGTTCAGCGCGCGCACGGGCAGCCCGGAGACCCGGGCGTACTCCTCGTCGTGGCAGACCGCGAACAGCACCGGACGCAGCAGCAGCATCGTGGCCAGCACGGCCCCGCCCAGCGCGGTGATCACCACCAGGTCCCGCCGCGACGTCGTGGACAGCGCGCCGAACAGGTACGAGGTGAGCGTGGCGCTGTTGCGCCGGCCGGACAGCCCGACGAGCACCACGCCGCCGGCGATGCCGCCGTAGAACAGCACCGCCAGGGCCAGGTCACCGGAGGTGCGGCCGCGCTCGCGGACCAGCTCCACGGCCACCGCGCCGGCGGCCGCGACCAGCACGGCCGTGAACACCGGAGAGGCGTGCAGCAGCAGGCCCACGCCGACCCCGGTGAGCGCGACGTGGCCGATCCCGTCGCCGATCAGCGACAGCCGCCGCTGGACCAGGTAGATCCCCAGGGTGGGCGCGGCCAGCCCGATGACGAGGGCGCCGAGCAGCGCGCGGAGCATGAAATCGGTGGCGAACAGGGCCATCTAGGACCACATCCCGGCGGGGTGCTCGTGCGGGGCGTGCGGGTGCACGTGCTCGTGGTCGGGCCGGGCGTGGTGCCCGGCCGGGGCCGGGACGGCGCCGTCGTGGACGATCGCCCCGTGGTGCACCACCACGGCGCGGCTGACCAGCGGCTCCAGCGGCCCCAGCTCGTGGGCGACCAGCAGCACCGTGCCGCCGCCGGCCACGAAGTCGGCCAGCGCCCGGGCGAACGCGTCCTGGCTGGCGGCGTCCACGCCGGCGGTCGGCTCGTCGAGCACCAGGACCTCCGGCTCGCCGGCCAGGGCCCGGGCGATGAGCACCCGCTGCTGCTGGCCACCGGAGAGCGTCTCAACCGGGTCCGCGGCGCGGTCGGCCAGCCCGACCGCCGCCAGCGCCGCCGCGACGGCCGCCCGGTCCGCGGCGCCCGCCGGACGCAGGATGCCGCGTCGGGCCAGCCGCCCGGCCGCCACGACCTCGGTGACGGTCGCCGGCACTCCGCTGCCCGCTCCGATGCGCTGCGGCACGTAGCCCACCCGGTGCCACTGCCGGAACCGCCGCAGCGGCGTGCCGAACAGCTCCACCGCGCCGTGGACCAGCGGCACGAGCCCCAGCGCCGTCCGCACCAGGGTGGACTTGCCGGATCCGTTGGTGCCCAGCACGGCCACCACCTCACCGGCGTGCACGCGCAGGTGCACGCCGCGCAGCACGGCCCGGCCGCCGTAGCCGGCGACGCCGTCGCGCACCTCGACGACGGCGCGTTGCGGCCCGGCGGCGTCGGCCCGTGTCGCCGCGGACGGCGCCACAGCGGACGGCGCCGCCGTGGCCGGCGCTGCCGGGCCCGGTGCCGCCGTGGGCGGTGGCACCGCGGGTGGTGGGGTCACGGGCAGCCCAGCGCCGTCCGCAGCGTGCCCAGGTTCCTGCGCATCACCGCAAAGTAGTCGTCGGAGCTGCCCGGTTCCAGTCCCTCCAGCGGATCGAGGACCGCGGTGCGGGCGCCGACCTCCTGGGCGATCAACTCGGCGACGCGGGGACTCACCAGGGTCTCGAAGAAGATGGTGGTGGCCTTGTGCTCCCGGGCCTCCGCGATGACCTGCCGGAGCCGCTGCGGCGGGGGCTCGTCCTCCGGCGACAGCCCGGAGATGCCGATCTGCTCCAGGCCGTACCGCTGGGTGAGGTAGCCGAACGCCGTGTGGCTGGTGATCACCTCGCGGCGGGCGCAGCCGCGCAGCCCCGCGGCGAACTCCCGGTCGAGGGCCTCCAGCTCGGTGCGCAGCTTCGCCGCGCCCGCCCGGTACGCCGCCGCGCGGTCGGGATCGACCTGGGCGAGCCGGTCCGCCACCCGGTCGGCGATCGTGGCCAGCCGGGTCGGATCCAGCCAGACGTGCGGGTCGCGCGTCTCGCGGGAGCCCTCCGGCTCCGCCGCGGCCACCGGCTCACCGGCGTGGTCGTGGTCGGCGTCCTCGGCGGTCAGCAGCGGCACGGTGGTCGCCACGTCCAGCGCCCGCCCGTCAGCCTCCTGGGCCACCGCCTCGTCGACCACCGGCTGGAAGCCCTTGAGGTAGAGCACCAGCTCCGCCTGGGCCACCAGCGCGACCTGCGCGGGGTTGAGCTCCAGGTCGTGCGGCTCGACGCCGGGCTCGACCAGGCTGGTGACCCGCACCGCGTCGCCACCGACCCGCTCGCTGACGAACTGGAGGGGGTAGAACGCGGCCACCACGTCCACCCGGTTGGGGTCGGCCGGTGCGGGGGCGGCGTCGGTGCAGCCGGCGACAACGGTGGCGGCGACAGCCAGGGCGGCGGTCGTGACGGCGCACACCGGGCGGCGGTGCGGTGAGCGGTGCGGGGGGCGACTCGGCATGTCACCACTGTGAGTGATAATGACAATGATTGTCAACTCTACGGGTGGGCGTCCGGCCGCCCGGCCCACACCGGCCCCCCTTGAACGGCTCGGCTCAGCCCCACAGCTTGGCGCTGGCGACCGCGACCAGCAGCGTAAGGATCAGCAGGCGCACCACCCGGGTCCGCGGTGCCTGGACCGGCCAGGTGCGGGCCATGAGCAGCAGCAGACCCGCGGCGAGCGCCAGCAGCAGCACCCCGCCGAGCGCCCCCGGGGCGAACAGGCCCGCCAGCACGAACGCCAGCACGGCCAGGAAGACCCCGGTCGGGTTGAGCCGGGCCAGCCGCGCCAGCGTCCGGTCGGCGCCGGCGCCGGCGCCGGCGCCCCCTGCTCCCGGCCGCGGGCGGCGAGGCGGAGTCGGTCGGGTGTGCTCCTGCGGGGTCACCGTGGTCCCTCCCAGATGCGGTATCGCGGGCACCGTACGCTGGGCCCGAGCGCCCCATTCAACCCCATCAGGAGCCCCCGGTGCTGGTGCTGAACCGTTTCGTGGTGCCGCCGGCGGCGGCCGGCGCCTTCGTGGACCGGGCGCAGGCCGCGCTGGCCGCGCTCGCCGCCTGCGCCGGATACCGGTCGGGCCGCCTCACCCGCGCCCTGGACGACCCGACCCGATGGTGCCTGGTCACGGAGTGGGCGTCGGTCGGCGCCTACCGGCGGGCCCTGGGCGGGTACGACGTGAAGATCCGTGCCACCCCGCTGCTCGCCGAGTCGCTCGACGAGCCGTCGGCGTACGAGGCGCTGGCCAGCGCCGATCCCGGTGGCGAGGTCCGTGCGCACGCCAGCGACCTGGCCGTCGAGCCGGGGCGCTGACCGCCCTCGCCCGGCCGAGCGCGGCGCGTGCGGCGGGGGGCGACTACGATCGCGGTCATGACCGCACCGGAGCCGGCGGACCGCGCGGGAGACTCCACCCCCGCCCAGCCGACCGCCGACGGTCCGCGCGACGGCGCCGCGGTCTCCGACGGCCCCGCTCGCCCGCCGACCGGTCCGGCGCCCGGCGTTCCCGCC